>CAZHMN010000043.1:21272-24227 GCA_964533705.1 uncultured bacterium | reverse complement strand
AGTCTGGTGCTCAGACCCGCTTTAAAATTAGCTGAAGCTAACTGCTTGTGAGTCGCGTAGCGACATTAAAAAAGGTCTCAGCCGCAGGATTTATCCTGCGGGGGCAAGCCCCCGCGCTACCTCGTCTGCGTTCCCGTGCTGCAGTGCCAAAACACACTATAGCATTTTTCAGATAGCACGGCAGCAAGCTGCCGCCCCCCAAGTTGATGCTAATTCATCTTCTTCAATCCCAGCCGTTCCATGAAAGAATCAATGCGATCCATGGTGCGGGCTTGATCGAATTCTCGGGAATCGCCCATGTTGCCTTCGAAGGCCATGACAGGCACGCCCATCTGCGTCAAACCCCAGTGGTTTTCCATGATGCCACAGGACAGCCCTTCGCAGCCGCGATTCAGATGCAGCATGACCCCATCAAGCTCCCATTCATCGTAAATGCGTTTCATCATACTGGTTTTTAGAGCGGGGTCGTAAAAGTGCTGCCACTCCGGTTTGGAAAGGTTCCAATCGGCCAGGATGCGCAGCGCCTGATCGCGCGTTTCGATCTTTATGCCCGCCTGCTGTGGAGTGGTGCGCGGGCCCCAGGTTCCGTCCGGTTTATCTTCCCAGATACCGATCAGTGCGAAGGTATAAAGCGACCCCACCGATACCGCTCCGAATTTTTCCAGGTAACGAAAGACGTTCAAGAACGCCCAGGGGGGTTGCGTATCGGAGATCAGGCGACACCTTTCGGCGGGCAGAGCGGCAACCCCGCGGGCGATCCGGTCTTTCATTTCGTCGCGTATCTCTTCGTAGAAGTCGGCGAATTCCTTCTTGGCCTTGGATAGCGTACCGAAGACGTAGAGGGAATACATGCTCTTCTCATCTAAGGGAGCGGGTTTGTGCTTGTTCAGCAGGCAGATTTCCGCCCAGGTGGAGGTCAGGCGGCATTCGTCATTGACGGCGGCGATGAGTTTTTCATCGTCGTACTTCCTGCCAGTAACCCTTTCCAGAAATTCGATGCCTTCATGCATCTGATCAACGACGTACTGCAGCCTGTTCTCGTCCAAATCCTGGTAGGGGCCGACGGAAACGTCAATGCAAAAGTAGGGAATGTCTTCGAATTCGGCCACATGCTGATCCCACTTGCCGTGGCTGCAGCAGATGTGATCCTGCCAGGCGAAATCCGCCTTGGGGAATTCACCTCCGAAAGCCCATTTGTTCAGGTACATTGATCCCCAGTAGTTGCGCATATAGCTGCAGAGATCGCGCGCCCAGCCCTTGGCTTCGGTGGCCTCCAGGCATTCCAGTGAGAAATCCTTCATAAAGGCGATGGAGGCGGCGTAGGGTTCACCGGTCAGGGGATAGACGTCATCGCCCAGACCGTAGGGAATGGCGTCAAAAGACCAGGCTCCGCCGGTCCAGCGCAGTCCGCCTCGTTCGTGGGCGGTGGCGTAATCCTTATAGTACTTGTCGCGCAGTTCCTTAGCCTTGTTCCAGCATTTCAGGGGCTCGGACTTGTATTCAGGCATGGTGTTACCTCTATGGTTTCGAGTTGCGAGTTGCGAGTTGCGAGTTGCAAGTTGCGGGCTATTTTTGCTTAAGTGATTTCGCCAGACCATGCAATAGCCTGCCAACCTCGTCGCACTCGGAACTCAATCTCTGATATGTTCCGTGATCAATGTACTTTAAGTCGAATGAGAGCTTAATCCAAACTTCCATCTCTGCCATGGATCCTCGTGCAATTCGAACGAACTGATTGAATTCTTTCTTATATTGCCGCATACTTCCTTCTGCTATGTTTGCAGGAATTGAAGAAGCAGCGCGCCGCATCTGGGAAGTAAGCCCAAAGAGTTCTTCTTTTGGGTATCGTTTAGTAACCTCATAAACATTCAGGGCGAATTTATACGCTTTCTGCCAGACTTTTAGGTCCTTGTATGTGCCCATGTCATTTCCTAACCAGATTAATCAGTTGCAAACCCAAAGCTGCATTACTCGCAACTCGCAACTCGATACTCGCAACTAAAATAGATCATCCGCACTGATCATTTCCAGGAAGGCTTCGACTCGTACGCGGAATTGGCCCAGAGGCACGGTGACGTCGAATTCCAGGAAGAGGGTGGGGACGCCGTTGTCCTCCAGGGTTTGCCGCAGCGGCATGATGTCGCATTCGTGGGGGTCGCAGAATTTCTGCTGAATGACAATTGCCCCCTGCACGTTGAAATCCTTGCACAATTGCAGGATGTGCGGGAAACGCCAGCGCTCTTCCCAATCCTTGGTGGGACAGGGCGGCCGCTTCACGTAACGGTCGGCTATCGCCAAAAGGCGATCTTCACCGTTTTCCACGCTGTTCCAGAAGTAGCGCGTGCCCGTGCAGTGGTCGTCCACCACGACAGTAGCCCCCACCGATTCAACCATGTTGATAAAGGCGGTGTCGTCATCTTCGCTTCCGACGATCAAGAGGCGGGCGCCGGTATCTCGTTCTAGCTGGCGGTCGGGAAGTTGCGCCAGGACTTTTTCGATCTCGGCGGAGTGCTCATCCTTGTCCACCCACATGGAACTGACGGTCATGTACATGGCTTCCAGGCCGGTCAATTTAGGATCGTCCCCTTTGCGGAAGTCATAGACCTGGTGCATCAACTCCCTGTTACGGTTGACGGCGGCGATGCCTTTGTCCAGATCTGAGTCGGTGATCTCCCGACCCATCATTTCCTCTATAGCGGCTTTGTACTTCTCCAGCTCGCTCTTTAAATAGGGGGTAGCTGCCCTGGTCTGCACCTTGTTGGGCATATAAATGTAATAACTGAAGGGAACGCCGACGTGCTCGCGCCAGCCCACGTAAGATTGCCGCAAGTGCAGGCAGGATTGGCTCAGCGTAATGCCGTCCAGGTAGTCGTAACGTCCTTTCAATCCCTGCGCCAGCACGTCACGGCAGAAGGGGCAGAACATGCCGAAGATATAGGGTTCGGTGACGTTCTG
>CAZHMN010000043.1:17249-21172 GCA_964533705.1 uncultured bacterium | reverse complement strand
CTTACCTATTCTTCCATTTCGGTTTTCTCTTCTCTAAAAACGCCGCCAAGCCTTCGTGGGCGTCGTCGGTCAGCATCAGCTCGTTCAAATAGGTTTCGTCGGCCTGGCGCAGGCCTTCTTTGACCGGCAGGTAGATGGACTGATCGGTGATCTTCTTGGTAATCGCCAGAGCGGACGCGCTTAGCGCCGTTAGCCCCGCGATGAACTCCTCTGTCTTGGCCTGGAATTCTGCTGCCGGATAGACGTGATTAATCAGGCCGATTCTCTCCGCTTCGGCGGCTGGAATTACCTTGCCGGTGAGGAGAAGTTCCAGGGCACGATTGCGGCCCAGCAGGTAGGGAAAGATAACCACGGCTACGGGCGGAAAGACGCCCAACTGTATTTCCGGCTGTCCGAACTTGGCCCGGTCCGTGGCCAGGATCATATCACAAAAGGTCGCCAGCTCGCAGCCGCCACCTAAAACCGAACCGTCCACCGCCGCGATGGTTACCGCGGGAACTTCGGAGATGCAGCGGAACATGTGCCCGAAAGCTGCGATCATTCCCTCGACTTTATCGGCGGTGTGCTCTTCCACCGAAGCCCCGGCCGAGAAATGCTTGCCTTCCGAGCGAAAGACCAGAACCCTCAAACCGGTGTCCGTGGCCGCCTCGTTGACGGCATCGCAGATCTCCTCCATCATGGCGATGGTCAGAATATTTAGGGGAGGATTATTTAGAATAACGTCGCATCGCCCGGGCGATTTTTCGACTTTGATGAGAGTGTAATCTGCCATGGTTCTCCTCCTGTTAGAGGAATTATCCTGCCGTAGAGTGCCACAAGGTGACGGCTTCGCCGCTGACACTCGGCGGCGCGGTTAAAGGATTTGATGAATCAAACCCCTACGATTTCTTCGCAATCTCCCAAATAATCGCCTCGACCTGCTCTTCGGTAACGCCCCCCTCTGTAGGGGCTTGATTTATCAAGCCCTTACTAAACAGCTACCAATCCCGACTGCGGATTTTAAGACCTTACGGTCAGTTCTCCCGCTTGATGACAACGGCCATAGAAACACCACTGCCGCCACAAATGCCAGCTATGCCGATCTCTTTATTGTGGTTTTTCAGGGCGTAATAAAGGGTCACCACGATACGCGCTCCGGAAATACCGGTGGGGTGCCCCAGCGCGATGGCTCCGCCGTTGACGTTGACCTTCTCCGGATCCCAGTTCAACATGCGCTGATTGGCGATCATCTGGGCGGCGAAAGCTTCATTGACCTCGATTAAATCCATGTCCCCCAGGGTCATTCCGGCGCGTTGCAGGGCTGCGGGGATGGAGATTCCGGGCCCTTCCCCCATGGTCTCATTATCCACCGCTACCTGGCTGTAGGACACCAGTGAAAACAGCGGTTTTGCTCCCAACGCTTGCGCTTTTTCTCGGGAGGTGATGACCAGAGCGCAGGCTCCGTCCGACATGCCGCAGGAATTGCCCGCGGTAACGCAGCCGTCTTTACGGAAAACCGGCGGCAGCTTGGCCATTTTTTCGCGATTAACCGGATAGCGGATGGTTTCATCGCGGGTAAATTCAACCGGTTCGCCCCTTTTAGATACCGGGGGCACAGTGACCGGCACGACTTCATCGGTGAATAGGCCCTTCTCCCAGGCTTCATGCGCCTTTTCGTGTGATCGTGAGGCGAACTCGTCCATCTCTTCGCGGGCGATGTTATACTTGTCCACCAGGTTTTCAGCGGTCTGCCCCATCCCCTGGCCGATGACGCGGTCAATGGAATCGGACCAGCCATCCTCGAGCTTGCGGTCGCCCATCTTGAAACCGCTCCAGCGGGCGTTCTTCAGCAGGTAGGGAATGGTTGACATGGAATCGAAACCCCCGACCAGCACGATCTCGTGATCGCCCAGACGGATCTGCTGGGAGGCCATGACCAGGGCTCTCATGCCGGAAGGGCAGGCCATGTTCAAAGTGATGGCGGGAACGCTCTTGGGAATACCGCCGAAGACAGCAGCGGTTCGAGCCGGATTGACTCCGTTGCCTGCCTGGCGGCAGGAACCCAGGATCACGTCATCAACCAATTCGGGCGTAATCCCGGCACGTTCCAGGGCCGCCTTGACGGCGGCGGCTCCGATGTCATAGGCGTTCATATTTTTCAGCGTACCGCCGAAATTACCCATGGGCGTTCGGCAGGCGGAGATGGCGACGATGTCGGTTAGATTCATTTCTACCTCAAGAATATGTTTATCAGGCCGTTAGCAGTTAGCCGTTAGCGGTTAGCTGTTGTTTTTTTGCTTAAAGAAATGTGTTTCGACAATGTGCGTATTTGTTTGGCTTCCTCATTTAATTCCTGTAAGAATTTGCCGACTTCAGAGACATTTAGATAAGCCAATTCCTTAGCGATTATGATTTGGGTTTCGAGTTCTGCACAGGATCCCAATGCTATTTGCAAAAATCTATTAAATTCTCTGTCACTCCCGCGGATATGTCCTTCAGCGATATTGGAGGGTATGGAAACGGCCGCTCTTTGCATTTGACCGGCAAGACCATAAATCTCAGATTTAGGAAATTCCCTGGTGATCGCATAAGTAGATTTTACGATCTGAATTCCCAATTGCCAGATGCGAAGATCATGATAGCTTTTAATTCTTAACGACATCATGCCATTCCAGAATAACTATCCGCCAACCGCAAAGCATTAACGGCACACTGCTAACTGCTAACAGCTAACTGCTAACGGCTAACTGCTAACGGCTATATATACTGTCCTCCATCCACTTTGATCACTTCTCCTGTGATATGGCGGGCCTGGTCGCTGCAGAGGAAGGTCACCAGGTGAGCGACGTCATCGGGTTCGCCCAGGCGGCCGAGCACAGTCTCGCTTAAGGATGCTTGTTTAGCCTCTTCGGGCATGGCATCCATCATGGCGGTCAGAATAAGACCCGGTGCGACGGCGTTGACGGTGACGCCGTATTTGCCCAGTTCCCGAGCGACCGTCTTGGTCAGACCGATGATACCGGCCTTGGCGGCGCTATAATTGGATTGACCGAACTTTCCTCGCAAGCCGTTGATGGAGGTAATGTTGACGATGCGGCCGTATTTCTGCTCGCGGAACAGGGGCGCGGCGGCGCGAATGTAGTTGAAATACCCCTTCAGGTCAATGTTCATGACCGTATCCCACTGCTCCTCGGTCATCTTCCAGATGACGCCGTCCCAATTGATTCCAGCATTGCAGACCAGCAGATCCAGGCGGCCCCATTCGGCAACCACCTTCTCAACCATGGCCTGGGCGTCGGCGAAGCTGGAGACGTCGGCTTTGATGGCCATTCCTTTGCGCCCCATGTCGTTGATTTGGCGGGCGATGGTTTCGGCTTCGTCGGCGTGTTTGCGGTAGTTTAAAGCGACGTTGGCGCCGTTTTTGGCCAGATCCAGGCATAAGGCGCTGCCGATGCCCAGCGATCCACCGGTGACGATGGCGTTTTTGGATTGTAGTAGCATGGTTTTATCTCCAGAGTGTTTTATTCATAGGTCAGGATTTGAAGTCGCGCCAGCGACTTTAAGTCGGGTCTTAGCCGCAGAATTTATTCTGCGGTTTAACGCGGCGATTCTTACGGCGGGGGCAAGCCCCCGCGCTACCGCTTCTGACACCGGATTAAAATCCGGTGCTCGACACTAATTCAATTGGTTGAAACCAATATAGAGATAGCAGGGCAGCAGTCACTTCAGTGACTTAACCGCAAATCCGGGCATCCGAATTTATTCGGGTGTCGAAGCGGGATTATAAGCTGTCGGATTCCCTCAAAGCAAACGACAACAGCCGATTTTCCCCAGCACCGAGTGCGGGGACTCGGCGCCACACAGAAATCCGCCTGGCGGGGGCAAGCCTCCGCGCTACCGCTTCTGACACCGGATTAAAATCCGGTGCTCGACACTAATTCAAT
>CAZHMN010000043.1:10296-17149 GCA_964533705.1 uncultured bacterium | reverse complement strand
CGGGTCGGCACAAGGCCGACCCCTACGCGTTACCTACCCTTGCGGTTTGCCCAATACCGCTTCAAAGAGCTCTTCATCCATGGGGTGTCCTTCGGCCAGAAGCTGGCGATACTTGATGAAATCAATGGTATCCTGGCCGGTGATACTGCGCGTGTTGAAGGCGTGGAAGCCGAGATAGGCTTCGCCCTGCATGTTGGCCGCCAGCCAGTGCCGGTTAGCCAGCTTGGTCTGATCCCAGAAGAATTTCTTCTTTTGGCGCACACCGTCAACCGATTTCATCAGGCAGCCGGGAAACAAATTGGTGAAGTTCCAGATGATCTTGCCGACTTCCTTATCCAGCAGCTCGAAATCTACTGTGGCTTCCTTAATTCTGGCGCGCGCTTTCTGGGCTTCCTCCCCCCGCTTCAGGTCCCCGTAGACAATCTGGCCTTCTTCATCAATCCATTTGTCGATGATCACAGCCGGGCTGGGAATCCATTTCCCGTTTTCCTTGAGAACGCGGGCCACCTTGCTGATCAATCCCAACCTCTTCATCTTATAAGCCGACCACATCTCACACGAGATGCAGCTCCACATGGCGTCTTCGATGGTCAAGAACCAGGGCAGGAAATCCGTCGAACCGCCGTCAGGTGCGCTGCCGTGGCGGGGCCCCGCCTGTCCGAAGACGGCCGTATCGGCGGCCACCGCCAGATCGCAGGCCATGCCGATCTCCTGGCCACCAGCGACCCTCATACCATTCACCCGGCAAATGGTGGGTTTCTTGCAATTCAGGATGGCATCCACCATACCGTTAAAGAGATCCATGTAGAGGCCATATTCGTTATTGCGGCCGCTGTAGTATTCGGCGTATTCCTTGGTATTACCGCCGGTACAGAAGGCTCTGTCCCCCACGGCCGTAAAAACGACAGCCACCACGCGCCGATCCATGGAGGCCCGGTGAAATCCGGCGATAACCCCCTTGACCATATCCGTGGTGTAGGAGTTGTACTGTTTGGGATTATTAAGAATCACCCAGGCTGAATACAAACCGTCCACCGCATTTCCCTTGGGATCCTGCACCGGTCGAAGTTCATAAATAACGGACGGCGGTTCGATGCCGAACCATTCATCCCCCCATAAATCGTGATCCTTTACACCCTCTTTTTCTCGAGGCAGCCAATCCAATGACATGTCTCCTCCAATTATCTACAAGTATATCATATTCATTTCTTGAAAGCCCAAAGCCGTATTTTATCCCTGTCACTTGCTTTCGTTATCCAGCTTCGGTTTGAACAGCCCTTCCTGCATCAGCCGCCCGATGGTCGAGGCCAATTCAACGAGCCGAAGCTCGGAAATCCCCAGATGCTCGTATTCCCGGTAGTAGGCTTCGGTGACATTGATAAAACTGTCTGTTTTGGTGCGCTTCTGGCGGGCATCCTTGACAAAGAGGGTGACCGCTTCGATCAGTTCCGGAGTCAGCTCGACACCGTCTTTTTCCAGTCCTTCCCGATTGGCGGGTTTTTCCAGCACGGCTTTGACCGCGGCGATGCCGCTATGCTTCCCGAAGACGTACTTGATCTCGGCGCCGACCAGTTCGGGATCAATCACCTGGTAGATGGACTTGTCAATAAGCATCCCGGCGGTGTGAATGCCTGATTCGTGCAGAAAGACGCCTTCACCGATGATGGGCGTATTTGCCGCAACAGGGATACCGGAGTACTCTTCCACCATTTTGCGGAGTTGGCGCAACTTCTCATATTTAAAATGCGGAAGGGTTATCCCATAGAGTATCTTCAATCCCACTACGACCTCGTGCAGCGGGGCGTTGCCGGCGCGCTCGCCCATGCCGTTGACCGTACAGGTGGGAACGTTGATGCCATGACTCATGGCACGAATGGTGTTAATCCCCGCCAAACCAAAATCGTTGTGAAAGTGAACGACAATATCCTGCCCCGGGAATTCCTGCACAATTCTGGGGATATAATGATCAACGCCTTCCGGTGTGAAGCAGCCGACCGTATCGGGAAAACTGTAGCGCGTTCCGCCGGCTTCATAGCCTGATTTGGCGATCTGGATAGTGTACTCCAGGTCGCTGCGCGAGCCGTCTTCGCCGCCGAATTCGATGGATTTCACACCTCGATCGCAAGCGTACTTGATGGCGTCGCACATCAGCTTCAGGTTCGCTTCGCGGTAGAATTCCACCGGCAGATCCAGCCATTCCGACTCTTTGCGCCCCATATACTTGATCAGGGTTTTGCCGATCTTATACTTCAGGTGGAGGTCAGATCCAGACGTGAAGATGAAGAAAGTGATGTCATTTTTATCAACGTCTATTTCTTCCAGGGTCTGGATAGTGACGTCAATGTCCTTGGGATTGGACCGGCACATCACCAGCAGCTCCAGATCTTCCCGGATTTCACCTTTGCGCTTGCCCTGCACGATGAGCTGCAGGGCGCGCCGGTCGGATAGGGCCGCCATGGGGAAGCCCAGATCCATGATATCCACACCGATATCGGAGAAGGCCACTGCCAGCTCGTACTTCTGCCGGGGCGAAAACGCCACGCCCGGCATCTGCTCTCCATCCCGCAGGGTGGAATCGTAGATTTTGATCCGTTCCGGCGGCGGGAAGTTTTTTCCAGTGGTAAAATCCGTGGGCTGGTGGATAAGCTCGTTAAGGGGTTCACGAAATTTCATATTCGCTCTTCCTCCATGCGGCTAAAGTTTGTATACGATATTGGCGCCGGTGGAATCCATTTCAAATGTTCTTTGACGAAAACTGCGTTTATTTCATTGAATTCGAACACTTTTCTCACTTCGGGGTGATTCCGGCCTTTTGATTGCCCAAGCGCGACCTAACGTACTCTTCCAGACCACCAACCTCGATAATCTTCCTGATACTCTCCGGAAAAGGCGCGGCAGTAAAGGCACCGCCTCGGGTAAGGTTGCGGATCTGTCCCTCTTCCAGGTCGATGGACAATCGGTCGCCATCCTGTGTGGCTTTGACCGCTTCGGGGCATTCCAGGATGGGCAGTCCGACGTTGATGGCATTGCGGTAAAATATCCTGGCGAAGGATTCGGCGACGACCGCACCAACTCCGGCGCCCAAGATGGCCAGCGGAGCGTTCTCACGAGAAGAGCCACAGCCGAAATTGCGTCCGGCTACAATAATGTCCCCCGGCTTCACTCGTTTGGCGAATGTGGAATCGAGGTCTTCCAGGCAGTGAGGAGCCAGCTCCTCCTTGTGGAACGATGTGCAATAGCGAGCTGGAATAATAACGTCGGTATCCACGTTATCGCCGTATTTAAAGACGGTTCCTTCCATGTGATCCTTTATTGCGCATAAGTTATCAGACTTCGTTAACAGTACTTAATATTAGATCAGCCCACTCGTTAGAGCCTTACGGCATGATTCGAATTCAGGTTGAGGTTGATGACTTCGAGCCATTCCAGGAGCTTTTTAATGTCTTTTAAAGACAGGTTTTTGGAAGCTTGGTCGTTGACTCGCTTACCGATAGCATTCAATTCGTGGTACATTTTTTGGCCCTTGCGGGTCAAGGATACCTTCTGGGCGCGCCGGTCTTCCTTGTCCTGGTTGCGAACCAGCAGACTCATCTCCTGAAGCTTATCCAGCAGCCGGGTAATCGTGGCGTTATCCAGATTCACCATCTTCCCCAGTTCGGTTTGTCCCTGGTTATTCTTCTCGCCCAGTGCCATAATGATCATCCACATCGAGGGGGTTATCCCCGTTCCCGCCAGTTCTTTTTCCAGAGTGATCCGCATCCAGCGCGCCGCTATGTTTAACTGGGTCCCAAGGCTATCTGAGAATTTTTCCAACTCTTTCAACTCCTGAGAGCCTTACGGCTCATCTCATCCTTCAAGCGAAAATCCATTATTCCCTATTTCGAGAGACAATCCCTATATATCATCCGGATGGGCGATCTGACCGGCGACCGCCGTAGCTCCGGCCACGGCTGAACCAGCCAAATAAACCCGGCTGCTGGGGTGACCGTTGCGCCCCACGAAATTACGATTTGTGGTGTAAAGTCCGACCTCGTTCTCGGCCAGGATTCCAATATGGCCGCCTATGCAGGGCCCGCATGTGGGCGGACCGATGACGGCGCCGGCTTCAGCGAAGGTTCTGGCCAATCCACTATCCATTAATTCCAGCAAGCCATCCCGCGTAGAAGGGATAACGATCAAGCGGGTATCGGGGTGAACGTTATTGCCCTTCATCGCCTCGGCGGCTAACTGAAAATCGCTGATGCGGCCATTGGTGCAGGAACCCAGAACGACCTGATCAACTTTAGTTCCTTTCACTTCATCCACCGGCACTGCGTTAGAAGGCAGGTGCGGTTTAGCCACCTGTAGAGGTAAATTGGATATGTTAAATTTGTACTCGGTGATATATTCGGCGTCCTGATCCGAGGTCAGAGGTTCATACGTCAGTTCAGGGAAATCGGCCATGAATTGCGCGGTTATCTTATCGGGCGGAACGATTCCGGCCTTGCCGCCCGCTTCGATGGCCATGTTGCAGAGGGTGAAGCGGCCGTCCATGGAGAGGTTTTCGATGGTCGGGCCGGTGAACTCGAGCACCTGGTAGAGCGCCCCTTCCACGCCCAGCTTTCCAATGATGTGCAAGGCCAAATCCTTCCCACCTACCCACCTGGGAAGCTCTCCTTCCACGACGATTTTAATCGTCGCAGGAACCCTGAACCACAGTTCACCGAGAGCCCAGGCTGCGGCCATGTCGGTGCTGCCGATTCCGGTGGAAAAGGCTCCCAAAGCGCCATAAGTACAGGTGTGGCTGTCGGCGCCGACTATCAGGTCGCCGGGCCGGACGAATCCCTCATCGGGAAGCAGTACATGGCAGATGCCGGAGCGCCCCACCTCAAAGTAGTTGAAAATGCCCATCTGGCGGGCGAATTCCCGCATGATCCTGGACAGTTCCGCTGCTTTCAAATCCTTGGCGGGGACAAAATGGTCGTTGACCAGCACGATTTTTCGGGGATCGAAGACTTTTTGAGCTCCCATCCGCTTGAAGACCTCTACAGAGAGTGGGACGGTTACATCAGTCCCCAAAATCATATCAACCTTGGCGAAAACCAGTTCGCCGACTTCCACCGAATCCCGGCTTGCATGGCGGGCGAAGATTTTTTGCGTTAGGGTTTGTCCCAAAGAAGTTCCCGTAGTTTTACCTTTTATATTTCTACTGTTACCGGCATCTACAAAGTGGTGGCTAATCGGATAAACTGGATACGATGTAATCCCCGCTGGCTTTCGTGCCCAGCCTGCCCCCCAGATCGCGGGGAACATTATTCGTCTTGATGGCTTCAATCACGGCGTTTTCGATTCTCTGATTCCACTCCGGATAGCCCAGAAATTCCAGCATAATGCCCACGGTTAGAATGGCCGCCAAGGGATTAGCCACGTCCTGGCCGTGATATTTCGGGGCGCTGCCGTGAACGGGTTCAAACAGCGAGGTTTTTCCCGGATGAATGTTTCCGGATCCCGCCAATCCCATTCCGCCGGCGATTTGAGCTCCCAGGTCGGTGACGATATCCCCAAACATGTTGCAGGTGACGATCACTTCGAACTGCTCGGGGCGCTTGATCATCTGCATCAGCAGAGCGTCAATATACCAGTGCTGCTTTTCGATATCGGGATATTCTTCGCCGACTTCGGCGAAAGTCCGCTGCCAGAGATCACCCTCATAGCGCATGGCGTTGGATTTGTCGGACATGGTGACCCGCTTTCGGCCCGTTTTTTGGGCGTATTCGAATGCGTATCGTATGATGCGCTCGACACCCTTGCGGGTATTAATCGAGGTCTGAATGGCCACCTCGTCGGACGTGCCCTGCTTCAGAATGCCCCCGGTGCCGGCGTAGAGACCTTCGGTGTTCTCTCGAAAGACGACGAAATCCACGTCCTCAAGCGTCTTTCCCTTCAGTGGACACAGGGATTCGGCGTAAAGCTTGACGGGTCTGTAATTGACGAAAAGGTCGAGCTTGAACCGCAGTCCCAGCAGGATGTCTTTGGCGTGGCGCATGTCGGGCACGCGCGGATCTCCCACAGCGCCGATGTAGATGGCATCGTAATGGTTGCGGAAATTTTCAACTTCTTCGTCCGGCAGAGTGATTCCGGTTTTGAGATACTTCTCAGCCCCATAGTCAAAGATATCCCAACCGACGTCAACTCCGGCGTTTTTTACCAACTCCAGGACTTTGAGCGCCTCTTGGGTCACGTCAATTCCAATCCCGTCGCCGGGGATCACTGCGATTCTTTTCATGTGCTTGAAACCTATTATGATCTGCTGTCGGATTCGGAGAGCTGGTTAACCGCAAAGATGCTTTTTGGAATATAATAAAGAAAAATATATTTGTCAAGTAAAATATTTCAAATGCAACTTTTGAGACTAAAAAGATTGCAACTGCAAATAATAAATTTTGGTAACCCAATTAGTCTGGTTACCGCAGAATGAATTCTGCGGCTGAGGCCGGATTTAAAGTCGCTGGCGCGACTTTGCATCCCGCCAAAGCGGGTTTTAATACGAGTCTAAGCACCAAACTTCAGTTTGGTGGATAAAAGAATAAACTCCATGATGAAAGCCTGCTCCGGTTACCGCAGAATGAATTCTGCGGCTGAGACTGAAATTAAAGTCGCTGGCGCGACTCTCGAAACGAACAAATTCATTATCAAGAGGGTGATCATTGCGGCGTTAGTTTCGGTGAACCCATTTGATCTGCTTACCGCAGAATGAATTCTGCGGCTGAGGCCGGATTTAAAGTCGCTGGCGCGACTTTGCATCCCGCCAAAGCGGGTTTTAATACGAGTCTAAGCACCAAACTTCAGTTTGGTGGATAAAAGAATAAACTCC
>CAZHMN010000043.1:0-10196 GCA_964533705.1 uncultured bacterium | reverse complement strand
AACAAATTCATTATCAAGAGGGTGATCATTGCGGCGTTAGTTTCGGTGAACCCATCTGATCTGGTTACCGCAGAATGAATTCTGCGGCTGAGGCTGGATTTAAAGTCGCTGGCGCGACTTTGCATCCCGCCAAAGCGGGATTTAATACGAGTCTAAGCACCAAACTTCAGTTTGGTGGATAAAAGAATAAACTCCATGATGAAAGCCTGCTCCGGTTACCGCAGAATGAATTCTGCGGCTGAGACTGGATTTAAAGTCGCTGGCGCGACTCTTAGAACCAACAGAATGATTATAGAACGGTTCTCATCGCGTCCTCGGATTCGGTTAACTGGATCTGCAAACCAACTCCCGTATGAGAGTAATTTTATAAAATCTGATTGGAGGGGAGACTCAGGCTATGGCACGGACAGCTCTAATAGAATATTCTGAAAAAGGCTCTTGCATAATTTGGTGCAAATTCTATATTAGATGAAATCGCCGCGCCAGCCACAAACTGATAAAATAAATAATGGAGGACCCGTGAAAAAAATGATGATTGCGCTGATGGTGCTGGGCATCGCAGCGTGTGCCTGGGGTAACGGCGTGAGCTTAAACAGTCCGGGGACACGGGCGCTTAGCATGGCCGGCGCGGTGATTTCTAATGTGAACGATTACAGCGTGGCCTACTGGAATCCGGCGGGGTTGATGAATACCGAGGGGATATCGGCATCCTTTTTCCTCACCGACATCATCCCATTGGCATCGTATGAGTACGAATTGGCTGGCGTAAACGCCGACGGCGAAGTCAACCATTACCTGGCCCCCAACGCCGCCTTTCTGTGGACCTGCAAGCTCAATAATAAACTTCGCATGGGACTCTCTGCCATCGTCCCGGCGGGCTTGGGTACTGAATGGAACGGCGAAGACTTCGTAGCATTTGCAGGACCTTCCGTGCTGGTCGATGCAACAGGTACACCGATTCCCAACCCATACACGGGCGACCCAACTATTCCAAATGTCCTTGTCGGGACAACCTTTGACTGGGAAGGCAAGATAGGAGTTATGAATATTTCACTTTCCACCGCTTACAGACTAGGAGAGAAACTCAACGTTGGTGGAGCACTGCATCTAGTATACGGCAACATGACCATGAAGAGGGGCGTTGATATGCTCACTCAATACGGATTCACCGCTGGTACCGGGTTGCCCGTAGACACGCTTATTCAAGGTAATGACTCAATGTTAGATACGCAATACTCGGAGGAATCTTCCGGTTGGGGTTATGGGTTTGGTTTCGGCTTACAGTATATGCTCGACGATGCCTGGACCATTGGAGCGTCTATTAGGACCAAAATGAAAGTCGGATTTTCAGGAGACGCCGAATTCGGCAGCACAAAATACAGCTTCGACCGGGACATCACCTGGCCGCTCTGGTACGGCGGGGGACTGTCATTTAAACCCAGCGAAAAGTTATTACTGGCAGCCGAGGCACAGTACTGGAAGTGGTCGGAAACCGAGGAATATCTCATTGCTGAATACGAGACCATTGGCAAAGATTCCCTCACACTAAAATGGAACGATGCAGTTCAGATCCGATTAGGCGCTGAATACCAGGCCTGGAAGAATCTCGCCCTGCGCTGCGGATTCTACATAGATCCTGCACCCGGTCCAAACAGGACACAGACAATTCTCATACCCAACACCGATTTTCTGGGCTTCACACTTGGCGCAGGATACACGATGAATAGGCTTTCCATAGACGCGACCCTTGAGTATCTAAGCGGTCGTGATCGCAAGATCAGCGAAAACGTTGCTATGCCCGGCGTGGGGATGCCCGGTGTTCACAAGTTGAATATCTGGGCGCCCAGCATTGCGGTGACTTACAAATTCAAATGATCGCCCAACCTCAGCTCAAACTCAATGCCGGGTTCTCGCCCGGCGTTTTTATAATCACAGAGCCGATTGACAATTGAAAAAGATTCGTAGCCGTGCAGAATTATGCACTTGACATAGTCAAAAAAATGCTGTATATTGTCATTAATGATAACCTCGATAATTCGTTGAAGGAAGCTACCATGAAAAAGCATCTTTGTTTTTTAGTTTCGGGAATCCTGCTGGTATCATCAGTGTGGGCCCAAAATGTAACCTGGACACAGGTGAATGATGCTCTACGACCTTTTTCCTGCGGGGGCGGAGGAGCACTGGGGAATTATTTTTACTGTTTTGGCGATGAACTCGAAAACCTGGCCCAGGCCTTCAATCTCACCGCCGAACAATGGGAGGCATCCACACCGGCGCCGCTGGGATGGCGCAACTGGACCGGGGTGGCTACTGACGATGCGGTCTACCTCATCTGTCGGAATTACGGGACTTACGGTAATCTTTACGGCAATGAAGTGCAGAAATTCACTCCCACAGCAGGCGGCCCCACTGGAGTCTGGACTCAGGTGGCCAATTATCCCATTGAAACCTGCGGCGTCGCTGCTGCCTGGGATGGCGGCAACTACATTTACAGCGCGGGAGGCAATCCCTCGCCCGGCGTAACCAACGCCTATCGTTATGACATTGCAGCGGATACCTGGACTGCGATCGCTGATCTACCCATCGCCAACCGTTATGCCGGGGGAACCTGTGTCAACGGCAAGTTTTACGTCGTTGGGGGCACCAATGCGGACGATGCACTTTATGAGTACAATCCGGATAACAATACCTGGACGGTAAAAGCGAGCGTGCCTGTACCGGTCAATTTCTGCAATTCCAGCGTCGTTTCCAACGGCGACCTGATCTTCTCGGTGGGAGGTGGCAGCAATTACATGGCCTGGACGGGAACTGATGCGGTGCAGGTTTATGATCCCATGACCGATACCTGGACGCAGGAAACCCCCATGCCGGCAGCACGGGGCCGCAACAGCGTCTGCTTCGTACCCCCGGACAAAGTCATCAACGCCGGGGGACTGACCAGTATATATGCCTTTAGCTCAACGGCAGACACCTACCGAGGTTCGGGTTTTCCCGGTGGGGTGACGTATGACGTATCTATTACTCTTACTCCGATCAATCCGCCCATCCAGATTCCTGCGTCCGGCGGTTCGTTTGATTTCAACGTCGCTCTGACCAACAACGAAACCGGGCCCGCTACCTTCGACGCCTGGATTATGGCGGAACTACCCAATGGCAGCTTCTATGGGCCACTCCTTGGACCCGTTGACCTAACCCTGCCCGGAAGCGCAAGTATAGACCGCAATCGCACGCAATCCGTACCCGCCGGCGCTCCGTCGGGAACTTACGGCTACTGGGGTTACGTCGGCAGCTATCCGAATGGAGTCTGGTCGTCTGACAGCTTCGCTTTCGAGAAACTGGCTGATGGTGATGGAACGATTATCGACGGCTGGGAATGCACCGGTGAAGGCTTCGAACAAATCGCTGAAACGCTTACCGGGAATTATCCCTCTGACTTTGCTTTGATCGGCAACTATCCCAATCCGTTTAACCCGACGACAGCTATCAGCTATCGGCTATCAGCAGTCAGCTTCGTAAACCTGACGGTTTATGATGTAACAGGGTGTTTGGTGGCTGAATTGGTGAATGGTTGGCGGGATGCGGGAATGCATGAGGTGATGTTTAATGGTTCTCACTTGGCGTCGGGTGTGTACCTGTACCGACTGGCCTTGTCGGGATCAGGCCTCGAAGGGGGGCTTAGCTCGGCGACCCCGACTATAATATATGGGAAGATGGTTTTGATGAAGTAAAGGATCGTTTCAAATCAGCAAATAAAAAAGCGACCAAAGGTGGTCGCTTTTTATTCTTATGGTAAATTCTATTCGGCTATTAGAGAAGTTTGAAAATGTACCAGACGTCTAATACTGGCTTGAAACCAAAGTTACGACCGTTTTCGCCACCCAGCGGCAGCACGATTTTGGGCCGGATGAACAGACCTTTCTGGGGTTTCCATAAACCGCCGAGCACAAAGTTATGGCGCGTCTTGTCGGAGTTCTCGATCTTATTGCCGTCCTCATCTTCTTTCTCTGCCTGGTTATAGAAGATATAGGTCATGAAGCCCATGAATTTTTTGTGGAAGTTATAATCCACCTTGCCGATGAATCTCACCTCATTGCCCACTGTATATGTGACGTCATTATGATCCTTGCCTTCACCGTTAATCCAGTAGTTCAGCTTCAGATGGCCCCGAAAGTTCTTTATCCAGGCTGTCGAAAAGATACCACCCAGACCAAAATCGGTGGAACCGTCCCCGCAGTTACAGAAGGAATATGGATTGTCGTACTCACCCGTACCGAATCTTACTGAGCCCAGGAAGGCAAGACCATGTTTATCCTTCGCCCAGGGCAGAACGCTGTAGCGGGTTTTGAAGAAGATATCCCCGACCCCTGAGTTGCTCTCGTCCAGGTCTGGTTTTTCAAAACTGTGAAACCTGATGGGGATGTGCAGCATCACTTCCCAGCGATCCGTGACAGCGTAACCGAACATGGTCTCGAAACCCCACTTCAAATAATCGTTATCCTCGTCTTTCCATTCTCCTTCCGTCGTGTCATAGACTTTGGCGAAATCCATGTAGTACCACTGTGCCATAGCGATAACTGAACCCTTTTTCATAGTTTTAGCGCTGCGCCACAACACTTGAGCATCAGCTTGCGGCAAGATAAAAACGCAGAAGCATGCGATCAGAATGATCCCCGTTACGAACTTTTTCATTTCCTCTCTCCTCTCAGTTTTTTCGATGTGTTTTTCAGGCGTTATTTAAAATTGATTCATTTCATCAGGCCGATTGTTCTATGATGTTTCGGATTTCGAGATGAATTTTAGTAAATTTTTCGGCTAACCGATCTCGTGGTCTTCCCAGCGAAACCTTTTTCTGTGCCACGATGCGTCCGGGTTCCGTCGCCATAATGATAATTCTATCGGCCAGATAGATAGCTTCGTCAATGTTATGGGTAACGAAGAGGATGGTCTTGCGTTTTTCCTGCCAGATCTGCAACAGTATTTTCTGCAGGCGATGGCGGGTTCGCTCATCGAGAGCTCCAAAGGGTTCGTCCATCAGCAGAACTTCCGGATCGTGAGCCAGTGCTCGGGCGATGGCCACACGCTGCTGCATACCACCGGACAGCTCGTAAGGCTTAGCCTTTTCGAATGCGGTTAACCCGACCAGAGCGATGTATTCTTCTGCCCTTTTCAAGCGCTCCTTCTTGTGGATTCCCTTCATCTCCATGGGAAAAGCCACGTTGCCCAGAACGTCGAGCCAGGGAAAGAGCGAATACTGCTGAAAGACGAGGGTACTGATCCGGTGCAGATCAATAACCGGCTTACCATCCAGGAGGATGGCACCGCATGAAGGCGCTTCGAGGCCCGCTATGATGCGAAGCAGCGTGGTCTTACCGCAGCCTGTCGGACCGATGACGGCGACAAATTCGCCCGATGCGATCTGGAGGTCAACGTTTTTTAAGGCTACGACTTCCCGGTCGGGCGGAGTGTTGAAGATCTTGGATAGGCCATTCAGTTCAAGAGTTTCCATCATTAACGCTCCAGAGCTTTCCAGCGGGATACTCGATTTGACAGTATTTGTAAGCCGCGATTTAGGGCCAGACCCATCAGGCCAATGACGACCATACAGGCGACCAGGATCTGCATTTCGGCCAGCTCGTAGGAGTACATGATCAGGTATCCGATTCCGGAATCAGCTCCGGGGAGCATCTCGGCGGCGATGATCACCATCCAGGCGATACCCACGCCTATACGCAAACCGGTCAAAATCGCCGGTAAGGCGGCGGGTAGTATTACCTTCCAGAAAATTTGAGCCTTTGAGGCGCTGAGCACCCTCGCCGTCTCCGTCCACAATGTTCGCACGCCGGCAACGCCGTGAATCGTATTCAAGAGTATGGGAAACAACCCACCCCAGAAGATGATGAAGATCATGCCGATCTGCACACTGTCCAGGATGGTATCGGTGTACCTGACGCCGAACAGTTGTGAAACGGTGGTGGTCTTGAATACCGCCATGGCAAAAGGTATCCAGGCTATCGGACATAAAGGCCTGAACATTTCCACCAGTGGATTGACCATCCGGTGTAGGATTTTGGAGGTTCCCATGAAAATACCGAGGGGTACGCAAACCACCACCGCCACAACGAATCCAGTGAGCACCCGAACCAAGGAGACGACCGTATTCCAGATCAGGCTGCCGGTTCCGACCAAATCAGTGAAAGGATGAAGCAACACCGCCAAAACCGCCGTGACTCTGGGCACCAAAGCGGGATTATCCAGCCAGACGGCCCCTAATTCCCAGACAATTAGAAAAAGACCCGGGAGTATAAATCCCTGCAAGGTGATGGGCAACCTCTTCAGCCCGGGAGCGGCCGTTTTGCGGCTATTTCCTTCTCGCGGCAACGTTGGCTCTGGCTTCATTAATGAGGGAGAGGTCGAGCAGAAGTTCATTTATTTCCTCATTGGTTTTACCAGCCAATTGACCCTTGATATGGCCCAAATCTTCCATCGTCTTTACCCAGGTGTGAATCCCCTTCATCCAGACTTCATTGGGATCGGTCAGGTAGCTCGATGTGGGAATTGATTTCTTCTCCACCTCCAGCGACGTTCCGATCCATTGAGAGGCGGATTGGATGGCGATATCAGGGTTCTCGTTCATGTAGTCGGTGGCGATGGTGATCAATTCCAGGAACTTGACGACCAGATCCCGTTTTTTCTCGATAACATCGTCCATCGCCGCGATCATGCAGCAGGGGTGATCCTTCCACAATCCCGGAGGCAGATCGTTCAGATCGGCGATGCAGCGGCCCATGCCTTTTTCTTCGGCAATGGCGCAAAAGGGATTGTTGCACACGTAGGCGTCAATGATGTCATTCTGCAAACCGGGATTTAGATGACCCGCTCCTTTCATGTTAATGAACAATATATCGGCATCCCGTTTGCTTGCGTCATGAGTGTAGCTCACGCCGACCTCGTCCAGAGCAGCCTGGAAGATCAGCAGGGCAATCGCTTTGGGAGCTTTAAAGCCCACCCTTAACGGCTCCTTTCGATTCTTGGTAAATTCTACGAATTCGTCCCAATTATTGGGCGCTAAATCTGCGCTGACCACGAGCATGTCCCCCTTGCTGTGGAGTGGCGATATGATCTTCATGGGGCGGCCCTTATCAACGTGGAAGGCGACGGCGGCAACGCCACCGAACCCAACGTCGAACATGCCCTGATCCATGGCTGTGGGCATTTTCGACCCTCCACCGGCCTTGAACAGTTCCAACTCACAGACCAATTCATCACCATCATAGAGCTGGTACAGTTGCTTAGGCCGCACCTCTTTCAGATACAATCCGTAATCCTTCTTGAACATATCCCCGTTCAAAGCCGCGACGTAGAGCGCGGTGTGATGATCGTGGCCGACGTGGCCGACTTTCAGCACCGGCGGATCTCCAGCATGAACCGTGCAGAGGAGCGATGAGACCATCAGCGTGAATGCCAATGTGATGACAAGCTTTGTTGTGTGATGCATAAAACGCCTCCATCGGTTGTTGATTCAATTTCGATATACGCGATTTCAGTCGAAAATTGCCAGACTCAAATAGCCCTATAAATTGTGGGATATTTCACAATGTTGTCGTTTCGGATCAAACAAGCAACCGACATACAGATTGCTTGAAGGCCAGTTTCGAACAGGGTATGGCAAGACAGCGCCTACGTACCTGAGCAATACCGGTCACAGTTTTGGATCTTTTCTGGTCAGCGTCAAGGGGTCAAACGGGCGGGAAAACAGGATGGATTTATGGGGACGTCCGCGGGAGCGGCATCAAGGGGATAAATGAGGAACGATCTTCAAAAATCCACCTGAGGGCGCCCATTTGACTTCTTCACAATCACTCCTGGACCGGAGCGACTGAGGACCTCAAGTGGATTTAAGCATGCTTATAATCACGATGCTTGTTTTTTTTGCCTTATATTTCGCTATTAATATAACTCTTTGTGAAAAAAAAGTCAAGGGATATTTGAAATTTCTATGTTCTCTAAGCATAATAAAAACAACAGGATGCTTTTAGCAGTCTTTCCACTGTAGAAACCGGCAACGAGATCGAGCTGAATCGAGCGCAACTCTTAATCTACTTCCCCTCCTACGGCGACCGGTTACTGCATAAAACAAACCTTCTGGATAAGCCGTTTCTTCCCCGAAGTCATCTTCACAATGTAAGTCCCTGAAGCGACGGGATTTCCCTCATCCGTGCGACCGTTCCACTGGATCGTATACACTCCCGGAGCGTAGAAATCGTCGGCTATAACCGCGATCTGCTGACCCAGCAAATTGTGGATCGCGATTTTTACATTTTCAGTAAAAGGCGTGGCAAACGTTATCGCCGTTGCGCTGTTGAAAGGATTGGGATAGGGAATGCTCAGAGAATAACTTGCGGGAAGACTCGTTGATGGGGCCTCCTTAGCAGCGGCGCTATTGCGGTATATATTAACTGCTGCACGAATCCGCGGATAGTTCTTGCAAAGCTCGCGGGAAGAGAAAACGGCATACCAAGTCTCATCCGTCGGCAAGGTATAGCTAACGCTTCCCGAAGAGACGTCTTCCTCGATGGCGAAACCCTGAGCCGGTAGAAACGCCACGTAGTTCACATAGTTCCCCTGGTTAACGACAAAGAAATCGGTTAAACCGGTATCCATTTTTTTGGCGAATTCGTTATTATTGAAGTAGCTGCCATAGGCGGTCTCGTATTCGCATTCATATTCAATTTCCATCAGATATGTATCCAGCGGGTTGGGATAGTCGGGTGCCTGGGATATCTCCAGATCCGGCGAAGACATGGACATGGTATGCTCCCACTCGTAGACCGCTCCCGCCTGTGAATTGGTTATGACAGAAACCGTGCCGAATGCGGGATAGCTGCCTAAGGGTCCCTCAATCCGCAGTTGGAAATCCTGATTATCGCCGAGGATGATGGAAGCATGCCCCAGCGAATTGGTAATCCCCCAGGTGGCGTCATAATACCCGCCCCCGACGGCATCGCTCTGAATGGTGATCACCTGACCGTCCGCCGGTTTTCCCAGGGCATCGTAGATGGTGACGTTCAGCGTGCAGACGCCCTCGCTGTAGCGATCCGTTACCGTCCAGACGTAACCGTCGCCTCGCCAGTTGAACACGGCGGAGATCACTTTTCCCCAACCGTTCTCGTAAACCAGCGGGCTGTTAACGTAGGTGTTGACCGGTTCCCAGGCGATCCATTCCCTATCCCAGAATTCGTTCCAGGTGTGATCTTCACAGTAGTTGGTTGTGCAAATGGTGGGAATGAGAGCAATGCGCCCGGCGGCTGCGGTGATATCGGAGAATTCCCCGCAATTCCCGCGATGGAGGAAGTAGATTCTCACCGGTTGAAGGGGCCTTTCTAAGCCGGCACCGAAGGTCATCACGCTGTTGATCCAGTCATTGACCTCGCCGACGGCGCCATTGGCGGGACCCGCGGTATTGGTCAGGTGCGCCCAGAGGAATTCGCACCCTTCAAACTGCTCGGAGAGCAGCGGATAGCCGGGATCGGCATGGTTCCACAGGTAATCTCGCCAGAAAACTCCGGTGGGAGGGGCGGCTTCCTGTCCGTTTGCTGGATTGATGTAGGTGGGCATTTCGTCGGACAATTTGGGGTGAACGATGTACCAGTAGTACGTTTCCCGGTCGATTTCGACGTTCACAGTATCGCCGCTTTCCTCGATAACGCGATAGAGCGCAGTGGAATAGTAGTCGTCATCATTGGAATCGCCGTAGTCAACGATTTCAACATAATCTAGAACGCTATCGGCGCTGTAAATGCCCCGGGCATTCTCGAGTAAAAGCTGCAGGAACATACACCCCAGCACCCCAGGAGCGATATGCGCCGCCTGAAAAGCAATCTCATCAACGTACGGATCCGGTGCGTCCAGGATCTCCTGAGCCACGGAATCGGCCTGGAAGGAATACAAAAAACGGGTGAAATTGTCGTAAAGATCAGCGCGCAGCCAGGCCGGAGCTCTCTCGATGGCAGCCATCTGGACAGCGGAGAGTTCTTCTGTGGGATCAACGAAGCCGAGTGATTCGGTTGTCGGATCGAAAAAGATCGCCATATATTCTCCATCGGGGACGAAAACCTCGATAGAATCTGCAGCGATGAGTTCCCAATCATCGCTGCCGCGAAACCAGAATCAGACATGCAGCACATATTTAAAATACA
>CAZHMN010000042.1:20508-24327 GCA_964533705.1 uncultured bacterium | reverse complement strand
CACGAGGATGCCATGAAAGCCTATAAATTCACAGATGGATTCCTGGTAAAAGTGGAGCGAGGCGAAGAAGTTACCGCCGCCTTGACCGATTTACTAAAAGAAAAACGGATTTATGCTGGCACCGTAATGGGACTGGGTGGGATCGGTGATGCAGAACTCGGTTTCTACGATCTACCCTCGAGAACTTATCTGCGCAAAGTCATTCCAGGAAACCTCGAATTGGTTTACTACATGGGGAATATCACCCTGGTGGATGGCGAGCCGTTCATACACGCTCACGCGGTCGTCTCCGGACCCGATTTTGTGGCCCATTCCGGGCATTTTTTCAGTGCCAGGGTGGTGGTAACGGGTGAGTTTGTCATCCGTCCCGCAGATTGGGAAGTGGCTCGCTCCATGGATGACGCCGTCGGGTTAAAGCTCATGGACATCCCCATTGAGCCGTAACCCTGCTGATTGAACCACCCCTATTCACAACCCACCGTCAAGATCTTGCGGAATATCGGAAAAATCGCGCTGATCGTCTGCCTATTGGTGCTGGCGATTATTCTGGTTGTCTACAGCATTCGCTCTCTGCAGAGCTTTTCTGATTTTCGGCCATATTATCATGCCGGAGAACGCTTCCTAAAGGGCGAGAACTTCTACAACTTAGCCGATGGCCACTACCTTTTCAAGTACTCGCCCCTGGCCGCCCTCTTCTTCGCCCCGTTCTCGATTCTCCCATATCCCATAGCCGCACTTATTTGGCTGATTCTTTTGTGGGCGCTGATTGCTCTAAGTTATTTTAAAGCAGTTCGCCTGGAATGGAAAAAAGGGCCGGTTCCACTTTGGGCTCTACTGTTAATCATATTGGGCATGTCCAAATTCGTTCTGGCCGAAATCCACCTCGGCCAGGTTGATTTTCTCCTCCTTTTCTTGACGCTCGTCTCCATCTCCACTCTTGGAAAATCAACGGAAGCTTTGGGCGGATGTTGGTTTGCCGTTGCCGTCTTATTCAAACCACCGCTGCTGCTGATTCTGGCTCTCATGATTTGGCGCAAAAGAGCTGTTTTTATATTGGGATTTTTGTTGACCCTGCTGGCGGGTCTTTGTTTTCCTGTTCTAAGGTACGGCCTTTCTGGCACTTTGCATCTCTACCAGGGCTGGTGGGCGGTTCTTTCCACCTCATCGCCCGGACTGCTCACCAGCGAAGTTAATCAGTCCATCTTCGGAGCGCTTAACCGCTGGTTTATATCCAACCCCAAAGGTGGTGTGCTGCTTTCGCTGCCGCCAAAAACGCCCCTGATCTTGGGGATTGGTGCCCTGATCTGCTTTCTGCTCTATCTCTGGTATCGTGACAGAAAATACCGGGGCGCATCTGAATTGGAATCCCCGGTCCCGGCCATGCTCCTGCTTGGAAGCGTAATGTTCAGCCCGCTGGGTTGGGTCCAAAATTACGTTGTCGCCCTGCCGGTTTTGGTGCGAACATTGAACAACGTAGCATCCGAGAAATTCAACAATCGCTGGCGGCTTGCACTGCTGAGCCTCTTCTTCCTCATGGCGGTCCTGCCCAATTTTGAACTCCTGGGGCGGCGGCTGTACGATATTTATTTAGGGCAATCCTGGATTTTTCTCGGAATGGTTTGCCTGACTTTTGCCAATCTTTTGCCAGCTCACGGGAAACATGAAGCCTGATAAAGAGCCCACTTTCGTAGGTGAGGAAATCACCGTTCTGGAAACCTCCGAGGGCGGTTCGCCCCTTCGTTTCCTGTGGGGGGGCGATGAACATCAGGTCCAGGAGATTCTGCGTAACTGGCAGGATTGGGGCTTTTCTCCCGTGGCTTCCAGGCGGGACTGGAGAAATCGCCGTCATCGCAATTATTTCGAAGTAAAAACTGACACTGGCCTGCACGCCCTGCTCTACCTGGATCGCGGGGTGAAACCGTCCAATCCCAGAAAGTGGATTATTCTGGAGGTTTATAAATGAGATTCCCCCTTCTGGCTTTACGGGAATGCGCTGAAATGAAGTTGACTTTTGGCTCATAAATGAGTAAATTTATCTCGGAATGCAGATCCCATAAAGCAATCCGCATTAGTGAATTTAGAAAACGTGGAGGATAGTGTGAAACGTTACGAAACTCCCCACAAAGAACTAATTGATGGCGTTAAAGTCAAAGAACTGAAGGTGATCCCCGACGAGCGCGGCCGCTTGATGGAAATTCTACGCTCTGATGAGGAGATGTTCGAAAAATTCGGCCAGGTTTACATGACCACCAACTATCCGGGTGTAGTGAAAGCCTGGCACTACCATAAGAACCAGAACGATTACGTCGCCTGCGTCAAGGGAATGGTCAAGCTGGTGCTCTATGACGGAAGGGAAGGCAGCGCCACAAAGGGAAGATTGAATGAATTCTTCTTGGGCGACCACAACCCCAAATTGGTGCGCATCCCCGCCGGAGTCTGGCACGGCTGGAAGGGCGTCAGCGAAATAGAATCTCTGGTGATCAACGTTCCCACAAACATCTATAACTACGCCGAACCCGACGAGTACCGCCTGCCCTACGACAGCGATGAAATCCCCTATGACTGGGCGATTAAGATGGGGTAGTTAATTGGGAATATGAGAGTTATAATCACCAGTGTAAGGAGGCGAGATTATGAGATTTAAGGTAATTTTAGAATCAAGTGATGAAGGAGGTTATACCGTCTACGTTCCTTCATTACCTGGTTGTATTAGCGAGGGTGAAACGGTGGAAGAAGCATTAGCAAACATCAAGGAAGCGATCGAACTATATCTCGAACCTGTTGAAGACGATTCGATTTCTGATCAGAATGCCTTAGTACAGGAGATCGAACTGTGACAAAAATCCCCAGTCTGTCGTACACCCGAATTATTAAGGCTTTACAGCGGGATAGCTGGGTTGTTGTGCGGCAGAGGGGAAGTCATGTCCGACTCCAAAAGCGTTTGGGTGATGAGATACTCAAGATTACTGTACCAGCTCATCGCACGGTCAAGCGTTCAACGTTGGCTCACATTTTAAAACAAGCGCGAATCGAGGTCGATCAGTTTCTGCAACTTCTCTGATTGTGCTTAATAGAAATCTAATGCAAATATTAAACGATTGAATATAGGTTAAAAGCAATAGATCTTCATGAAACACCAGTCTCAGTAATAATCTTCATACAATGTCATACCAATAAACACCCCATGTACGATAAACTCATCTTCGAAGTATCTAAACCTGGTAAGCGCGGAGTCAGGCTCCCAGAGTCAGACGTGCCGCACCAGGATAATCTAATCCCCGAATCCCTGCGGCGAAAAGGCCCCATCGGCCTGCCAGAGGTCAGCGAACCCGAAACCATGCGGCACTTCGTCAACCTTTCCACGAAGAACCACAACATCGAGCGCGGCTTCTATCCGCTGGGCTCCTGCACCATGAAGTACAATCCCAAGATCAACGAGCTGACCGCCCGCCTCTCCGGTTTCACCGGCCTCCATCCTTTCCAGGAAGCGTGGGACGTTCAAGGCGCTCTCCGTCTCATGGTGGAACTGAGCGATGCCTTAGTGGAAATCTCCGGCATGGACGGGATCACATTGCAACCCGCTGCCGGGGCGCACGGCGAATTGACCGGCCTTTTGCTCATGCGTGCCTACCACGAATCGAAGGGTGATCCCAGGAAGAAGGTCATCATTCCCGACAGCGCTCACGGCACCAACCCTGCTTCCATCATCACTGCAGGCTACGAAGTCGTGCAAATCCCCTCGGATTCCGATGGTCTGATTGATCTGGATGCTTTAAAAGCCATCCTTGACGATCAGGTAGCCGCTATGATGATCACCAA
>CAZHMN010000042.1:14948-20408 GCA_964533705.1 uncultured bacterium | reverse complement strand
GCGGACGGGTTGCGTCACGCCAGTGAACGCGCCGTCATCAATGCTAACTACCTGCGCAGGCTCTTGGAAGCGCATTATGAACTGCCCTACAAGCGTACGCCGATGCACGAGGTGGTCTTCTCCGGAGACCCGCTGAAGGAATACGGCGTGAAAACCAGTGACGTCGCCAAGCGCCTTCTGGATTACGGCTTCCATGCCCCCACGATCTACTTCCCGCTGATTGTCCACGAAGCCCTGATGATCGAACCGACCGAAACTGAATCCAGGGAAACACTGGATGCCTTCGCCGAAGCGATGACCAAGATCGCGGAGGAGGCGAAGGACAACCCCGAGCTGCTCCACGGTGCCCCTTACACGACACCGGTCGGTCGCTTGAATGAAGCCGCCGCGGCTCGCCTGCTGGACGTCGCTTATGATCCTTCAAAAGACGATCCGGCGGTTGGCAAATGACAGTCCTGCTGTGATCGTTTATTGTTTAAAGCGGGACGCGTTATTCGCGTCCCCTTTCATTGTGTGATGAAACCACCAATTCTACAACTACCCGCCGATCTTTTGCAGGCACTTAATCTGTCGAGGTTCGTGGCATTTGATGTGGAAACCACGGGCCTGGATCCCAACGTTGAGCGCGTCATCGAACTTGCAGCGGTGCGCTTTGTGAACGGCTCCGAAGAAGACAAATTTACCTCACTGATCGCCTGTCCTTTCTCCTTGCCCCCCTTTATCACCAACCTCACCGGCATCCGGGACTCCATGCTGAAAGGCCAGCCCCGAGAAGATGTCGTCTTTAGAAACTTCCTGGACTTTATGAGCGGTGATCCTCTGGTCGGGCATAACGTCTCTTTTGACCTCTCGTTCTTAAAAGCCGCTCTTCGAAGATCGGGCATGACGAGAAAACTGGCGGGTAATAGAGCGGTGGATACGGCGCTTCTGGCGCGAGTTCTGTTGCCCACCATACCGTTGAGATCCCTGTCTTCACTGGGAAGCTATTTTAATCTTTACGCCAAAGAAAAGCACCGCGCCGAACCGGACGCCCGCCAGGCCGGTCGAATACTCCTGCACCTGTTATCCCATTTCAATAGAATTGATATCACGGCGGCTGATCTCATGAGACGCCTGGCCGACGGATTACCGCATCCCTCAGCCTGGATTTTCTCCGCCTGGGCGGAATATCTTATTAAGACCTCATCGGTGGAAGGCCGATTGCGCCCCTATCAGCTTCCTTATCTGACCGATAATGTCATCGGCAGGATTCCCGCCGCCGCTTCCATTGAAGCCGCCCGTGTCCAGGCCGATGAAGAAGCGGCCTATCTAGAAATTGATGAGGAAGAGGTCGCCGTCTTTTTCCGTGAAAAAGGCCCCCTGTCTAAAGAGCTCCCCGGATTCGAATCTCGCCCCCAGCAGGTGCAAATGGCGACCGCGGTCGCCGCCGCCTTGAATGAAGGCGGACTTTTAGCCGTTGAGGCAGGAACCGGTGTCGGTAAGTCTCTGGCTTATCTGGTTCCCGCTATCCACTGGGCAAAGGCCAATGGCGATCTAGGCGAACGGGTGATCGTTAGTACCAATACGCGCAATCTCCAGGAGCAGTTGTTTTTCAAGGATTTACCCGCTCTGGTGGAAGCGTTACCCCTCAAATTCAGCGCAGTACTCCTGAAAGGTCGCAATAATTACCTCTGCCGGAGACGCTGGGTCAACTTGACCAGCGATCAGCCGCTGCGCCTTTCGAATAACGAACGGCAGGCCTTGCTTCCCCTGGTTCTGTGGGCGGAACAAACCCGCACCGGAGATATCGCTGAAGTGAGCGCTTTTGGCGGAGAAGGCTCCGGAGCTCTCTGGATGCGCATAGCTTCGGATGCGGGTAGTTGCCGGGGCAAGCGCTGCGGGGAACGCCACCGTTGCTTCCACACCCGCATTCGAACCGCCGCCGGGCGGGCCCATGTCGTGGTGGTCAATCACGCCCTATTGATGTCCGATCTGGCCTCCAACCGCGTCCCTATCGGAGCCTACAAAACCCTGGTCATTGATGAAGCTCATCATCTCGAACGGGCGGCATCACAACACCTGGGAAAGGAACTGAGCTCCTGGATGTTCCGCTTCTGGACGAATCGAATGTTCGAACCGGCCGCAGTCCCCACGGGCTTCCTGGCGCAGATGCTTCTGGGTGTGGGCGCAGCTTCATCCGACCACCCGGTGCTGCCGGCTTTGACGAAAGTCGTGGAAGCCGCAGCCAACGATGTAGCCGTTCTAAACCGTGCTGCAGCCGATTTTTTTCAGAAATTAACCGCGTCGTTGCGGGCGGCAATCCCGCCACAGCAAAACACTTACACTCAAAAGCTGCGCCTACGTCAACCCGATCAGTTTCTGGATGAATTGCCCGGCACCGCCTCCCCCCTGATCCAGGCGGCATTGAAGGCTGAAAAGTCAATCGCTCAGATTATCACGACGTTAGGTGATATACCTTCCGGCGTCCTGCCTCGCGGCGATGAATGGGTGGACGATCTACGAGGAGCCCAGGAAGAAATTCGAAATTACCGCGAGACGCTCGAGTTTTTCACGGCTCCCCCCGATGACAATTGGGTTTACTGGGCGGAATTGCCCCGCAGGTCGGAAAACGATGCGATATTATATGCCGCACCGCTGAACGCGGGGGAAATTCTAAAGCAGCATTTATTCGATCCTCTCCGCACCGGAATAATGACTTCCGCCACCCTGACGGTCGCGGATCGTTTTCACTATTTCCTGCGGAAAATCGGCCTGAAAGAAGAGGAAAACGTCGCCACTCTCAAGCTCGGCAGCCCCTTTGATTTCGAACGCCAGATGTTGATCGGTTTGACCGCCTATCTTCCATCGCCGAAAAATCCCCATTTCGAAGCTGAAGTAATTCAGCTTATCGAAAGTTTGCTGAAGAAATTGCAGCGCGGGACTCTGGGGTTATTTACCTCCCATCGCATGTTGCAGGCGGTCGGTCGGGCGTTGGAAAAGAGTAAAACCGCTAAAAGGCTGCTGGTGCAGGGCCAGAGCGGATCGCGCGACCGTTTGCTGAGGCAATTTCGCGATGAACCCGGATCAGTCTTGCTGGGAACCGACAGCTTTTGGGAAGGCATTGACGTCATGGGCGAAGCCCTCGAGCTCTTGTTTGTGGCCAAACTGCCCTTCGAAGTACCCTCAGAACCCTTAGTCGAAGCGCGTTTGGAAAAACTGAAAAGTGAAGGAAAAGACCCCTTTATGTATTATACTGTGCCTGAAGCGGTTATCCGCCTGCGCCAGGGCATCGGCCGCCTGATTCGTTCGAAGAGCGATCGCGGCGTAGCCCTGATTTGTGACTCGCGCCTGGTTTCAACGCGTTACGGTGAAGCTTTCTTGCAGTCTCTTCCCGTGCACGTAGAGATTTTCAACTCGCAGGATGATATCATCGCCGCGCTGAAGAGTTTTTTTGAACGAAAAGAGGGCGAAGATCGGGAGGATTAATGAAGAAGTTAGACCATGTTGCCATCGCAGTCACTGACCTGGATGCGGCGGAAGCTGCCTATAAAAATGTCCTGAACCTCAATTGGGAAGGCCGTGAGGAAGTAACCGGCCAGAAGGTCATGACCAGCATTTTCCAGGCTGGGGAAAGCAGAATAGAATTAATCTCCCCCACCAGCGAAGATTCCCCCATCACCGCCTTTCTGCAAAAAAAGGGGCCGGGGTTGCACCATATTTGCCTCGAAGTCGAAGATATCGAAGTGGAAATCGCCAGGCTGAAAGCTAAGGGCGCCCGTCTTCTAAATGAAACCCCGACTGCTGGAGTAGGGGGGACCCGCATCGCCTTTCTACACCCCAAAGAGGCTGCAGGCGTACTGATTGAGCTGGTCGAGAAACCCTGAACAAGATTTGGGTGGTTAAAAAGTAGAAATGTAGAGGTAGTTCGGCAGCTTGCTGCCGCATGGACGACTTCGTTATCGCCGCACAAAAATGCGGCAGAAGATAACTCCTGCCGCTACGGTAATTGTAAGGCCAACCCTCCGTGGTTTCCCCTCATAGATCGCTATGATGTGCCGTCGAGTCCCCGAACTCGACGGCTTCGAGGACGATTATCTAGAATTGCCGATCGTGATGATTCAACAGCACGGATTTTATCCAGAGGCTATCCCAAAAATCCTAAAAAGTCATTGCGAGCGAAGCGAAGCAATCGCATCTTCCTGTAAATTATAAGATTGATTCGGTGCTTCGTATCTTGCTAAGAAGTGGTCCCTGCGGGGCAATGACCCCAAATATTGTTTTTAGAATAGTCCCTTGGAAAATTGTAGCCCGGTCATTTATGGCCGGGCCAGAAACTTGATGGAGCCCAAACCCCACCTATATCACCTCCCCAGATTGATCCCGATCGATTCAGCGGTTTTAACCATCTGTCCCTCGGGATCCACCAGTTTTTGCTGACCGACCGCTTCCTCAAGAGGGACGCTGACGATTTTTGCGTTCCGCAAGGCGACCATGTGGCCGAATTCCCCTCTGACGACCAGGTGAACCGCCTCCACGCCCATGCGCGTCGCTAAGATGCGGTCGAAAGTGCTGGGCTTGCCGCCCCGCTGAATATGCCCCAGGGTCGTCACCCGCGTGTCCATCTTGAGATGCTCGCTGATCTGCCTGCCGACAACCTGCCCAATCCCCCCGAGGCGAACCAATCCGCCGGTCTTTTCAGCGGTTTCCTGGATGACTCTTTCACCTTCTGCGGGAAAAGCCCCTTCCGCCACGACGATAATGGAAAATTTCCGTCCCATCTTCCGGCGATCTTCAATTTTGCCGTAGATGGCATCCCATTTAAAGGGGATTTCAGGGATCAGAATAACGTCCGCACCGCCCGCTATCCCTGATTCCAGAGCGATCCAACCCGCATCTCGGCCCATCACCTCTAACACCATCGCCCGGTGGTGCGATTCCGCCGTCGTATGTAGTTTATCCAGCGCTTCCGTCGCTGTGGTGATGGCGGTGTCAAAACCGAATGTAACTTCGGTGGCGGAAAGATCGTTGTCAATCGTTTTGGGCACACCGACAACCGGAGCCCCTCGTTTGAAGAGCTCATAGGCGATGTTCAGACTGCCATCTCCACCGATGACGATCAGTGCATCCACTCGAATTTCCGTGAGGCGTTCCAGGAGATCTCCCGATTTGTCCTCATGAACGATCTTTCCATCCCGCTCAACGGGGTAATGAAAGGGATCGCCGCGGTTGGAAGTCCCCAGTATGGTTCCACCCCTGTACAGCAATCCGGCGACGTCAGGCAGATCCAGGCGCCAGGGTTCAGCCCGTTTGACTAAGCCGTCGTATCCGTCTGGGATGCCCAACATGTGGGCTCCGTACTGGAGCTTTGCCGTTTTTACCGCCGCACGAATGACCGAGTTCAATCCTGGTGCGTCGCCCCCTCCGGTTAATAGGGCGATGTTGAGAAGCATTGCAATACCTTCCTGTTTGTGATCTTAGTTG
>CAZHMN010000042.1:0-14848 GCA_964533705.1 uncultured bacterium | reverse complement strand
CTGCAGAATCTCCACAACTTTACGGATTAGCCGTATCTGTGGATTGATGGAGTTGATGCGATAGATCATGTATGTTGCAAGCCGCATATTTGCAGTCGTACGTCCAAGTATTTAAGATACTTAAAAAAGCTGGAAAAGAAAAGATTTTTTCACCAAATTATTGGGCTTGGTTTCCTGTTCTGAGCCTGAGCGAAAAATCAATGAGTTTAAAAATACTTGACTTTATACCCGATTCATATTACATTATGCTGAACCTCTGCCGGGGTGGTGAAACTGGTAGACGCAGGGGACTCAAAATCCCCCGGTCCATAGGACCGTGTGGGTTCGATTCCCACCCCCGGCACGCTTGCGGCCCACCGAGGCCGTCTTACTTTCTGTCTCCTTCTGAATTATCCCCGATCAATATTTTATGCTCGATCTGAAGTTCATCCGCGAAAACGCCGACCTGGTGCGGCAGAGCATCCATAACAAAAAGGAAACCGTTGATCTGGATCAAATCCTAAAACTGGATCAGGAACGGCGCAGTATCTTAGTCGAGGTCGAGCAGCTCAAAGCCACCCGTAACCGAGTTTCAAAAGAAATCGGTAATCATATCAAATCCGGAGAGGATGCCGAAACTCTAAAAGCTGAGATGCGGCGGGTCTCCCAGAAGATTCAGGACTACGACCAGCGCTTGAAAAGCAATCAGGTGGAGCTGAATCAACTCCTGGAATGGGTGCCGAACCTGCCCCATCCCACCGTCCCTGTCGGCGATTCCGCCGCAATGAATCGCCTCTATCGAAGCTGGGGCGAACCCCTCCAAACCGACTTCCCCCTCAAGGATCACCTCACCTTGGGGCAGGAACTAGACGTTTTAGACTTTCCGCGCGGCTCCAAGGTAACGGGATCGGGTTTCCCCGTTTACAAGGGGAAAGGAGCTGCTCTGGAACGCGCTCTGATCAACTTCATGCTGGACTTTCACGTTCGCAAACATGGCTACGTCGAGGTGTTTCCTCCCTTCCTGGCCAACGCGCAATCCATGTTCGGCACTGGCCAATTGCCCAAGCTTGAAGATGACATGTATTTTATCCCCAGGGATGAGCTCTACCTGATTCCGACTGCCGAGGTTCCCATCACAAACCTGCATCGCGATGAAATCATTCCGGGCGACCGCTTGCCTATTAAGTACGCTGCCTACAGCGCCTGTTTTCGCCGGGAAGCGGGCTCCTACGGCCGCGAAACCCGCGGATTTCTGCGCGTTCATCAATTCAATAAGGTCGAACTGGTCAAGTTTGTGCATCCCGACACCTCCTATGACGAGTTGGAATCTCTCCTGACCGACGCCGAAGAGATACTACAGAAACTCGAATTGCACTACCGGGTCGTAGAGCTGTGCACCGGGGATCTGTCTTTCGCTTCAGCTAAAACCTACGATATCGAAACCTGGGCGCCTGCCGAGGGAAAGTGGCTGGAAACCTCCTCAGTATCCAATTTTGAGGATTTCCAGGCTCGCCGAGCGGGAATCCGTTTTCGCGAACAGAAGGGCGGCAAATCGCGCTTCCTGCATACCCTGAACGGCTCAGGAGTGGCCACCTCCCGGTTGATGGTGGCCTTATTGGAAACCTACCAGACGGACGAAGCAACGGTCATTGTGCCGGAAGTCCTCCACCCCTACCTCGATTTCCGGGTGATTGATTAAGGCCGTCATGGCCGGATAAATAAACCCGCTTCTGAATCTACCCCACGATCCCTGAATCGGAATCGTACTCATATTAAAGTGATAATCGGTAGAATCTTATTATGAGGTGAAAAATGTCTTTGAATGTCGCCCAAAAATTGATTGCTTCTCATCTCGTCTCCGGACAGATGAAACCGGGGACCGAGATCGCCATCCGCATTGATCAGACCTTCACGCAGGATGCTACCGGCACTCTGGCTTATCTGGAATTCGAAGCCATGGGCATACCTCGCGTCAAAACCGAGTTGTCGGTCAGCTATGTAGATCATAATCTTCTGCAGACGGATTACCGCAACGCAGATGATCACCAATTTCTACAGAGCTGCGCGGCAAAATATGGTGCTGTCTTCTCCCGCCCTGGAAACGGTGTGTCCCACCAGGTGCACCTGGAACGCTTCGGTATACCGGGGAAAACCCTCCTGGGTTCCGACTCTCATACGTGCACCGGCGGTGCGCTGGGTATGTTGGCCATCGGTGTCGGTGGCATGGACGTCGCCATGGCTATGGCCGGCGAACCCTTCAGCCTCATCATGCCCCGGGTGATGGGAGTAAAGCTGGAAGGCAAATTCCCCCCCTGGGTATCGGCCAAGGATTTGATTCTGGAGATGCTGCGCCGTCATACCGTCAAAGGAGGCGTCGGGAAAATAATCGAGTACTACGGCTCCGGAGTGGCGAATCTTTCGGTCGGTGATCGAGCCAGTATCGCCAATATGGGTGCCGAACTCGGGGCTACGACGACAGTATTCCCTTCGGATGCCAATACTCGCAAATACCTGTTCGCCCAGGGCAGAGAGGACGTTTGGACCGAGATTGCGGCGGACCCCGACGCCCGGTACGATGAAGAGGATTACATAGATCTGTCCAAACTTGAACCTTTGATTGCCTGTCCCGTTTCTCCGGATAACGTCGTCCCCGTCCGAGAGGTGGCCGGTCGTCCGGTGCACCAGGTCATTGTCGGATCATCAGCCAATTCCGCGCTGCGGGATCTCCTGGTAGTCGCACGTACCATGATCGGGCGAACCGCACATCCCCAGGTCTCCTTTGAGATCAATCCCGGCAGTCAGCAGGTATTGGAAAACGTAGCGGCGCTGGGCGGCGTCCAGACTCTGATCCGATCGGGTGCCAGGATTCATCAGAGCGGTTGTTTGGGCTGCATCGGTATGGGTCAGGCCCCGGCGACGGGAACCATTTCTCTTAGAACCTTCCCCCGGAATTTCCCCGGACGATCGGGGACAGAGGACGACCAGGTTTATCTCTGCAGCCCGGAAACGGCGGTCGCCGCTGCCATTAACGGCAAAATTACCGATCCCAGGGAGCTGGGGGAGTATCCCAAAATGGAGCTGCCCGAACGCGAAATCGTCAACGACCGCCTGCTGGTTTTTCCACCTGAGGATGGATCGTCCATTGAAATCAAACGCGGCCCCAACATCATTCCCCTGAAGGATCTGGATGCTTTACCCGAAGAAATGACTCTTGATATCCTTCTCAAAACCGGGGACAATATCAGTACCGATTCGATACTGCCTGCCGGGAACAAAGTTTTGCCTCTGAGGTCGAACATCCCCGCCATTTCCGAGTTCGCCTTTGTGCGCATTGATCCCACCTTCCCGGCGCGTGCTAGGGAGTTCCAGTACGGGATGGTCATTGGCGGTGTGAATTACGGTCAGGGGTCCAGTCGCGAACACGCCGCCCTGGCGCCGCGCTACTTGGGCCTTCGCGTTGTTCTGGTGAAGAGTTTCGCCCGCATCCACCGATCGAACCTCATCAACTTCGGCATCCTGCCGCTTGTATTCGCCGATCCCGCGGATTATGATACCTTAGAGCAAGGCGAGAGGGTGGTTATAAGCGATATTCACGCCCAATTGAAGGCTGGCACTGAGATTAAGATAAAAGCGCCTAAAAGCGAGAGATCAATAGTGGCCCATCATAACCTGACCGAGAGAGAATTAAATATTATTTTGGCGGGAGGCTTGATCAATACGGTGCGTCGAAAGTAGATTCGCTCCCGTGATGATATCTGGAGAAGCAGGCGGAATCTCTCCGTCTGCTTCTCATTTGCGCTTGAAGCGGGCTTTTCACTTGACATTGCCGATAATAGTGATTATCTTAAGCCAGCGTTAGTTATTATTACCCGATTGGCCGGCACACTGTGAAAAAACCGATACCCGTTGGGGTGTCTCCCCGTCACGTCCACCTCAGCAAGGACGATTATCACCGCCTTTTCGGGCCGGACGCTTCTCTGGTTCGAACCAAAGACCTGACGCAAAAGGGACAATTTGCCACGGATCAGTTTGTCAGTCTGGCGACGTCGGTGGGGAGAATTGACAATGTCCGACTGCTGGGCCCCTTCCGCCAGGCGAGCCAGGTGGAACTGGCGCGTACCGATGCCGTTCGCCTGGGTTTGAATCCCCCCGTCCGTGATTCGGGAGATCACGAAGGGAGTCCAGGAATAACATTGATCGGGCCGGTGGGGAGAGTCGAAATCAACCAGGGCGTTATCCTGGCCCAGCGCCACGTCCACATGACGCCCCGCGATGCCCGCGAATATGACGTGGTGGATAAAGAGATCGTCTTTATGGCCCTGTCCGCGCCGATTCCGGATAACCTTCGATCGGCACCCCGCACTATAATCTTCGGCGATGTCCTGATCCGGGTAAGTGAAGACTATCGGCTCGATTTCCACCTGGATACCGATGAAGCCAATGCTTCGGGTGCCAGTACCGGTGACCAGGCCGTCCTGTTTAAAGTTGGCTCGGCACCTTCACATAACGACCGGAAATACTATCCGCACAAGCGGCTCTATAGTGAGTATGACGTCCGCAAAGCCGAACGTCAGGGAATGACCATCCTGATCGAGCGCGATACGATCCTCACCCCGGCGGCCCGCGATCTGGGCCGCGTCAAAGGTCTCTTTGAATTCCGTTAGCGGATTATCAGGTTTAAATAAATCGAGTCGGCCTTTTGTCTATTGTAGGATACATGACAGATCACAAGCAGAGCGAACCCCAGACGCACACCAATGCCCTCGGTATGGTGGAATTCAACTCCATCGCCGTCGGCATCGAGGCCACTGACGCCATGCTCAAGGTCAGTCAAGTGGAACTGATCGTGGCTAAAACCATCTGCTCCGGGAAGTATATCGCCATTGTAAAAGGGGATACGGCGGCGGTCCGCTCCTCTGTGGAACGGGGTCGCAACGTGGGCAGCAACGCCTACGTGGATGACTTCATCATCCCTAACCTGCACCCCCAGGTGTTTTCCGCTTTCGTGGCTTCAACCGAACAGCCTAAGATTGATGCTTTGGGGATTCTCGAAACCTTCTCGGTGGCCTCCTGCGTCCTTGCTGCTGACCGGGCCGCCAAAACGGCCCAGGTGACTTTGATGGAGATTCGCATGGGCATCGGCATTGGCGGGAAAGCCTTTTTCACCATGACCGGTGACGTGGCCGCGGTGAGATCAGCCCTCGAAGCCGGAGCTATGGTCGCTAGAGAAGTGGGCCTATTGGTGCGTAAGGTCCTTATCCCTCAACCGAGGGAGGAAATCTTCAATTCATTGTCTTGATGATGTCAACTCTAACTGAAGAACAAATCAGGCTGATCGCTCAGATTGCTAAAGAGGAACTGGGAGAGAACGCCACCCTGGAGAGGATGCGCGAGATTGTGCAGCAGGCCGTGGAGCGTCTCGAGAGAGAAGGTCCCAAAAGCTACGGCGTCGAACCCACTGGACGCATTCTGGCTATTTTGCTTTCCCAGGATGGGCTGAAGAACTCGAGAGTTCTATCTCAGGCACTGAAGGATTCAGGTTGCAAAACCACCGAGAGGTTCGAACGGAATCTGGCCGGTTTTCACGTCCTTTTGGCGGTCATTGATTACAGCGCCTGTCAGGATGATTTTGAAACCTTGCGGAAAAAACTAAGCGAGGCAGGCAATTCCGCCGGAGTTCGGGTAATTGTACAATCTGAGGAAACCTTAAAACGCGGAACCTCTGCGGCCAATTCCTGAGAACGCCTCGGACGATTTCCTCCCTGTGCTGTAACACTCCCAGCGCGCATCGTGGTGCAAAAGCTCTAATTAAAAATTATCTTGCGATCATCCGGAACAAAGCCGCCCATAATGAGAGTCCTCCCCTGCTTCCCGGCAATTTCAGGCTCACCGTGCCAAATATAGAACAATATAGTTCCAAGTCTTAATCCCTATAGGAGAATCAACCGATAATCACTGAGTTAATTCATTTCCTGGTATCGTAAAAGCTTGCTGAACTTTATATGCACGATCCCAATTACGACGATGAAATCACCGGCCGAGCCTACGACGCTCGCTTGATGAAACGACTGTTGAAGTATGGGCTCCCCTATAAATCTTACCTGATCGGAGGAGTCCTGCTTTTGCTGGTGGTTTCCGGTCTCGAATTGGTCGGCCCGCTATTGACCAAGAAAGCCGTGGACGTCTATATCCCTGCTGGCGATATGCGTGGGCTTCTGCAGATTTTGGTTCTTTATGTTCTCATCCTCGCGGGCATGTTCATCGGCCGTTTTCTGCAGATATATCTGACCAACTGGGTGGGGCAGAGGATTATGTTCGACATTCGCAGCCAGCTCTTCGATAAGTTGGCGCAGCTCTCCATATCCTTCTTCGATCGTAATCCTGTCGGCCGGATTATGACCCGGATTTCATCCGACGTCGAAGTCTTGAACCAAATGTTCACGCAGGGAATCGTCGCCATTTTCGGCGATATATTTCTCTTGGTGGGAATTATCGTTGTTATGTTGATCTTGAATTGGAAGCTCGCCCTGGTGACCTTTTCGGTGCTGCCCGTCCTCTTTTGGATCACCTTCTGGTTCAAGATCAAGGTTCGTGATGCCTTCCGGCAGATGAGAAAAAGGCTGGCTGCCGTCAACGCCTATTTGCAGGAGAATATCATCGGCATGAGGGTTGTCCAGCTCTTTCGCCGGGAAAGAATAAACCTCAAACGGTTTGGCGATTTGAATCAAAGCCTGCTGGAATCCAACCTGCGTACGATCTTCTATTTCGCCGTTTTCTTCCCGGGTGTGGAGTTGATATCGGCCATAGCCATCGCCTTGATTCTCTGGACGGGCGGTGGCATGATCCTCCATCAAACTTTGTCGCTGGGCAGCCTGATCGCTTTTATCCTTTACGCCGAACGCTTCTACCGTCCAGTTCGGGATCTGGCCGAAAAATACAATATTCTGCAGAGTGCCATGGCCTCTTCCGAACGTCTCTTTAAACTCCTGGAAGAGGAACCCGAAGTCAAAGATTCCCCCTCTCCCCGGCGGCTGGCATCTGAGCTCAATACCATCGAATTTCAAAACGTTAGCTTTGCCTATTCCGGAGGGGAATGGGTCCTTCGCAACGTTAGCTTCCGCGTTGAACCGGGGCAGACGGTGGCCATCGTGGGTTACACCGGGGCGGGGAAGAGCACTTTGATCAATCTGCTCAGTAGATTCTATGATGTTCAAGAAGGCCGCATCTTGCTGGATGGAGAGGACATTCGCAACATCCGCCAGTGCGATCTGCGCCAGAAACTCGGAGTCGTGCAGCAGGACGTCTTCATATTTGCTCGCAGTGTCGAGGAAAACATTCGCCTCGGCAGTGAAATAAGCTCAGAACGGGCTGTCGAAGCCTCTAAAGCCGTCAGCGCCGATCATTTCATCGAAAAACTCCCCGACCGCTACGATACTAAGCTCGAAGAGCGGGGAGCCACCTTGTCTTCAGGTGAACGCCAGCTTTTGGCGTTTGCCCGCGCCCTGGCGCACGACCCTCCCATATTGATCCTCGACGAAGCGACATCAGCCGTGGACACCGAAACGGAACAGCTCATCCAGCGTGGCATTGCCCGACTGCTTGAAGGTCGCACCGCCATTGTCATCGCCCACCGCCTTTCCACCATTCAGCGCGCCGACCGCATCATCGTTCTGCACGATGGCGAGGTGCGGGAATCGGGCACCCACCAGCAACTGCTGCGCAAAAGAGGCCTGTATTATCGGCTCTATCAGCTCCAGTACGAAAATAGTTCCCTCGTCCGCCGAGTGTAAATGCCTGATTTTTAAGGAATCTTGACGCGATTTTCTGTGATTTACTTTTATTTCATTCGGTAGGAATAATTAGTTTTACCGGTATCGTCAGGAATGGCACCTGAAGGGGTATTATTGGGTCAAAAGCGATTAAACGTCGCGTTAGCGACTTTAAACTCGGTCTTAGCCGCAGAATTTATTCTGCGGATACCAAAATCAGAGTGCCCATGATATAACAAGAAATCCTAACGCGATTTTCCAGTGATTTACTTTTATTTCATTCAGTAAGGATTATTGGCTTTACCCCTATCGTCAGGAAAGCCTCCAGAAAGGGCATTATTCGCTTCAGGACGATTAAAAGTCGCGGTTGCGACTTTAAACTCGGTCTTAGCCGCAGAATTTATTCTGCGGACAGAGTGCCGAAGGTATGACTATGAGAGGGGAAATCCGGCGGATTGAACCGGACTCCGGCGAGCCTTGTGGGGTTGTTAAAGAGGTATGTTGAAATGTAATGTGTTCTGCGCCGGCCGCCTAAGCCGGTTCGAGCTCGGCTGGCTCCGCTTTTTTGACGACGCGGACGTCAAATGCCTGGGGTCCCTTGGGACTCTGCACCAGTTCGAAGGCGACTTCGTCACCCTCTTCCAGCACCCGGTAGCCCTTCCCCTTGATGGAGGAAAAGTGCACGAAAATGTCCCGGTCGTCTTGTCCCTGTATAAAACCGTAGCCTTTGTTCTTGCTGAACCACTTAACTATACCGTTTTCCAAAACTGCCTCCTGAACGATGCTTCAACAAATTCTATTTCTTCGAAGATACAGTGGTATCTTACACCTTGCCAATATAGGCAAGAGACACTTTTTTGTCAACGCTTTATTGGACTTTTATGAGGGGAGTGTTTCCTCTATTTGAACGAATTTTCCTTTAATATGCACCTCTCCGATAGCTCGGCGCAAAGCGCTTATGTATTTTTCTGAAAATAAAATAGCCAGACCGCAACCTGCCCGATCGAACTGCGAGTGGGGCACTGTTTCGAATGGAATCCCGCGGCGAATCAATATCTGTTCAGCCTGCAGCACCGCTTGTGTATTTTCAAAAATTGCCAGATAATCCATCAGTTCGTCCAGGGACGTTCACCTTGAATGGTTATCTCCGCCAGGATCAAGTTCTTCGGTGGTGGAGGTTCCGGTCCGATTTCATAAGCCTCTTGCACTGAAGCCCGGACACTCTCCAATTTCTCCTCATCAGAAGCGTACAAAGTCGCCAGTTCTTCTCCGCATTTAACCTTTTCACCCGCCTTCTTGCGTAGAATAATCCCTGCCGAATAATCAATCGAATCTTCCTTCTGCAATCTGCCTGCCCCCAATTGGACGGCGGATTTTCCGATGTCTAACGCATCAACAATCTGGATGTATCCGCTTTTTTGTGCGGAGACGGTTCTTTCGAAAGAATTGGATGGGTATTTTGATGGGTTTTCGATGTAACTGACATCGGCTTTCTGCCTGCCCGCAATTTCGAGGAATTTGCTGTAAGCAGCTCCCGATTCGAGCGCGTTTTCTGCTCTGTGCTTGCCCGTCTTGTAATCAGGTGCCGTCCCCGCCAAAACTTGCATAACCGCCGCCTGTGCCAGGGAAAGCTCCACCAAATCCGGTGCGTTTCCCCCTCCTTTTAAAATTTGGATGCACTCTCGAACCTCAAGCCAGTTGCCCACCGCCTTGCCTAACGGTTGACTCATGTCCGTCAGCATGGCGAAGACTTCCAGGCCGAGCTCCTCGCCGATATTAACAAGATGGCCGGCCAGTTCCCTGGCTTGCCCAATATCAGGGAAAAGAGCCCCGCGCCCCACCTTGACGTCCAGCAGCAGAGCGTCAATCCCCTCGGCGACCTTCTTGGATAAAATGCTGGCGGTAACTAAGGGAATGGATTTTACCGTGCTCGTCGCATCTCGAAGAGCGTACATCTTTTGATCGGCGGGAACGAATTCTTCCGATTGTCCGATCAGGGCGCAGCCGATCTCTGTCACTTGACGTTCGAATTCTTTCACTGTCATCGCTGTTGTGAATCCCGGAATTGATTCCAGTTTGTCGAGAGTCCCGCCCGTGTGCCCTAACCCGCGCCCCGAAATCATAGGTACCGGGATACCCAGCGATGCCACAATCGGTGCGACTAACAGCGATATTTTATCCCCCACGCCTCCCGTTGAATGTTTGTCTACCTTGCGGACGCCGATATGGCTTAAATCGGCCTTCTTGCCCGATGCAATCATCGCTTCAACGAGATCAACCGTTTCCTGCTTTGTCATCCCCCTAAAATAAATCGTTGTCAGCAGAGCGGCCATCTGGTAATCCGGCACCGCACCCTGAGAGTATTCCCTGATGACCGATTCTATTTCCGCCCTATTGAGTTCGAAGCCCTCCTGTTTCTTGGCGATAATGTCAGGCAGGTTCATTGTTTCCATTCAAAAGCAGATCCACAATGCGTACGGCCTCTAAGGCATCCTTGCCGTATCCATCGGCGCCTATTTCCGCGGCGAAAGATGGATTGACGACGGCACCCCCCACAATGACTTTGGTCGCGATGCCGGCTTCCCGCAGCTCATGCACGACGTGTCCCATTTCCACCATGGTTGTAGTCATCAGTGCGGACAATCCCACGAAGTCGGCGTTTTCTTCCCTGGCGGCCCTTACGATATCCCTCGTGTCAACGTTCTTACCCAGATCAATGACCTCCCAACCGTAATTCCGCAGAACCACCGACACGATGTTTTTGCCGATGTCGTGCACGTCGCCCTTGACCGTCGCTAATATGATTTTGCCGCGATGACGAGCCTCACCGGCAGGAAACAGATCCTTCAATCGGTTGAAGGCATCCTGCATGGTTTCGGCGGCCAAGATGACCTGGGGGAGGAAGAATTCCCGTTTGTCGTAGCGCCGCCCCACCTCCTGGAGTGCTGGAATGAGGACCTTTTCGTTCAGTTCTATCGCTTTCCAACCATCGCGCAGTGCCTCCTCGATCAAATCTAAGACAATCTGACGGTTTCCGTAGAGTATGACGTCAAATAGCCGCCGGTCCAGAGTCCGGGTATCTTTTCTGGCTTCAGCCCTCTCATCCTCAATCCCCCCATAGGCTTCAATGAATTTTTTCGCACCTGCATCACGCTTCAGCAAAACGTTGGCGGCACTGATCGTCTCCCGGGTGGATTCGCTGAAGGGATTGACGATGGGCAAATCGAGACCGTTTTCCAGTGCCATCGCCAGAAACGTGCGGTTGATCAGTGCCCGGTTCGGCAAGCCGTAGGACACGTTGGATACGCCCATCACCGTGGGCACGCCCAATTGCGCTTTGATCAACCGAAGGGCTTTCAGCGATTCGGCGGATTTCTGCGGCTCCGCCGCAACCGACAGCGTCAGAGGATCAATGAAGATGTCCTCATGCCTTAATCCGGTTTCCAACCCGCGGTTTACGATCTTTCTGGCTAACTCTAGGCGCTGTTCAGCGGTGTCCGGGATCCCGTTCTCATCGAGAGTAAGCCCCAGCACGGCCGCACCAAAACGCTTCGCCAAAGGGAGAATCAGGTTCAGTTTTTCGTCCTCTGCCGTCACCGAATTAATCAGCGGTTTCCCTTCGATCTCTTCCAGTGCCGCCTCGATGGCGTCGGGATTGGCTGAATCAATGGAAATAGGCACGTCCACGGCTTTCTGCGCCACCTGGATCGCTTGGCGCATGATTTCAGGTTCGTTGATTCCAGGAACGCCTACGTTGACGTCCAGGATGTCAGCTCCCGATTTCACCTGTTCGATGGCTTCCCGCCGAACCAGGTGGAACTTCCCCTCTTTAAGCTCCTGGCGCAGTTTCTTCCGCCCCGTCGGATTGATTCTTTCACCGATCATGTGAATCGGCTGGTCGTCGCAAATCTCGATGGTGCGGTCGCGGGAAGCCAGCCTGGAACGGCAGCGGTCGCGTTTGCGCGCCACCGGTTTCGTTCCCTTTAACGCTTCGGCGATGGCCCGGACATGTTCCGGCCCGGCTCCACAACACGCCCCGATCAGTGTGACTCCTGCCTCAGCAAATTTGCGGGCGAATTCGGCTAAATGTTCGGGTGAAGCAGGGAAGCAGGTTCGCCCCTCCTCGATGCGAGGCATACCGGCATTGGGTTCCACACATAGCGGTAACAAAGTTTTATTTAAAACCTCGCTGATTGCGCCGTAGATTTCCTCCGGGCCGGTGGAACAGTTGATGCCGAAAGCGTCCGCATCGAGCGCTTCGAAGACCGTCAGTGCGGTCAACGGGTCCGTACCCGTAATCGTATTGCGGCCATCCGCGAAGGTCATCTGGGCGATGATGGGGCCGCTGAAATTCTCGCGGGCTGCCATCATGGCCGCGCGTGCTTCCCGGATGTCCGACATGGTTTCGATAATCAGTAGATCAACACCGGCCGATGCTAGATATCTAACCTGCTCAGCGAAAGTCTGATAAGCCGGTTGAAAATCGAGTTGCCCCACAGGTTTCAGGTACTTGCCACAGGGCCCGATGCTGCCAGCCAGCCAAACGTCGGAGCCTTTCGCAGCTTTGCGGGCGATTTGTACGGCCTTGTTATTGATCTCCCGCGCTTTATCGCCGAGCCCGTACTCGTCCAGCTTAATTCGACTGCCCCCGAATGTATTGGTCAGGATGATCTGCGCTCCCGCCTCGATGAAATCGCGATGCGAACCTTCGACGACGTCAGGCTGCGTTAAGTTGAACTCCTCCGGCGCCTGGCCGATGCCTAAGCCACGATCCTGCAGCAGGACGCCCATACCTCCGTCCAGCAGGATGATTTCCTTTTCAGCCCGTTCACGAAATGCCTGTCGCGATACCAATGTACCCCCTATTCTTGCTAAATATTTCAGAGTGGGAAGGACAGACCACTAAGGGGCTTACGCCCATTCTTGTCTGTCGCGCACTCCAATAATCGCCGAAACCGATTTTTCCGGTATCATGATATATTTTTCCGTCAAACGAATGCCGATTTTCTCGGCTCCGAGTGTCCCCAGCAAATCCCGCTGCGCCGCAATCTCCCAATCACCATAACCTGGACTGTACCTTTTCGTCGCTTCCATCCTCTGCTTTTTGATTGAATTGACGATGACCCTGTTCAAACGTGCCATCAGCGCTTCGGCTGCTTCCGCCCCGTAGGCATTCAGTAAAAAAGCTCGGGTAACTTCCCCCGAATTGGAAAGACGCACTACTTCTCGATCCAGCTCCGGGCCGATCGTTACGGCACACAAGTACAACCCGACGCATCCCTCCATCCATCGAAAGACTTTTTCGCTCTCTATGCTGAAAGCTTTATCCAATTCGATGCGGTGCGGGGGAATCATTCTGATCGGCCGATAGTCATAACAGCCTGTGGGTTTCAGCAGTTCACGACCATGCTGCACCGCTTCGTCCACCAGAGCCTGCATAGAATCGGGAATGCCGGCTTTTCCAGCTTTGAATCCCATGCGGCTGTAAACCTGCTTCAGGTCGGGTTCGGCCCTTAAGTTATCCAGAATGATCATGAGTTTCTTATGCGAGAGGGGCGCTGATTGCCGCCCCTGAATGTTTCACGAAATTCGGGCTGAATTTGTTTGTACACCGCACACAAACGGTAAATTTAACCGCTCTGAGTGCGAAAATCAAGAAAAATCAAAGTGAAAAGGAGTACAAGGGAAGGTAAAAGGATGGTGTGGACGATTGGGTGTAGCCTTCCCAGCCCACCGCTAAATTGTAGAGTGACAGGACATCATTAACAATTTAGTGACAGGAGATGGTTGACAGTACTTATCTTAGGGCATCTCGTTTTCAAAGTTGGAGGCGGTATGCCCTGGAAAGTGTCAACTCCTGTGGATGAAAGACTTTATTTCGTGCAAGTGCTGCTGCATGCCCCGGATCGCTCTTTAAGTTCGGTTTGCCGGGAGTTTGATATTTCCCGCACCACCGGTTACAAATGGGTATTGCGCTATCAGGAAGGCGGTCTGACGGCGCTCTACGATCAGGATCACAAACCCCATAGCCAGCCTTCTCGCACTCCTGATCAGATCGAAGCCCAGATCTGCCGGTTACGGCGGGAAAATCCGACGTGGGGTGCACGCAAAATACGTCACCGTCTGCTGCTGGATGATCCTGCAGTCAACTGGCCTACCTGGCGGACGATTCACCGCATCTTGCTACGCCATGGGCTGGTTGATCGTCCCACTCAGGCAGAAGCGCCAACGCCCCGCCGTTTTGAACGGGCTGCCCCAAATGAACTGTGGCAGATGGATGTCAAGGGCTGGTTTAACATCGCTCGTCAAGGACGCTGTTACCCGATCACGTTGTTAGATGATCACAGTCGCTTTTGCCTGGGGATCAGCGCCGCGCCGCGGGAAACCAAAGGCGCCGTCTGGCAACTTCTGGAACAAGCCTTTCGGCACTACGGATTGCCCCAGGCTCTCCTAACGGATAATGGTGCAGCTTTTGTCGGTTCGGCCTCCGACCTGGGCTTGAGCTTCTTGCGAATTCGCCTCTATAAGTTGGGTGTTAAGCACTATACAGGGCGTCCCCGGCATCCCCAAACACAAGGAAAAGTAGAGCGTTTTCACCGTACCTTAAAAGAAGATTTGTTAGAACGCATCCGCTTTCAGGACCATCTGGATGCTCAGCATCAGATGGACCGCTGGGTCGAACGCTATAATCATTACCGCCCCCATGAAGCTTTGGGCGGGAAAGTTCCCGCACGGTGTTATCAATCAAGCGATCAGCGTTATTCAGGATTTCCTGACATTATCTACCCTTCGGGAAGTCTCGTATGCCGGGTTTGCGGGCGAGGCATGATCCATTTTCAAGGCAAAGAATATTTCATCAGCAAGACCCTGAAGTACGAGGCTGTCCGTCTGCTGCAAAAGGGAACCCGCACTTATGAAATTTATTTCAAAGACATTTACATAAGGAAGATAATGATTTAACTTGCCTGCAACCTCCGCTCGTCTACGACTTCGCTACGGTTGCAGGCAAAGAAAGTGTCAACCATCTCCTGTCACTGTTATGTAAGCCATGTGAGGTCACTCTACAATAAATGACCGGGCTACGCTATATCAAGCCCCCT
>CAZHMN010000041.1:0-25151 GCA_964533705.1 uncultured bacterium | reverse complement strand
AATACACCCAGGTAAGGCAAATCTCGGTAACGCCCGTTGTAGTCTAATCCGTAACCGACCACGAACACGTCGTCAATTTCAAAGCCCACATAATCCGCCTTGACTTCGACGGCTCGCCGGGACGGCTTATCCAGGAGGACGCAGGAGTGGATCTCCTGGGCGCCCTTTTCCCGCACGTAATCCTGGGCGAACTTCAAGGTTCTGCCAGTATCCAGAATGTCGTCCACGATCAACACCCAGCGGCCGTCCACTTCCAACGACATGTCCTTCAAGAGCCTCATCTCACCACTCGATTCCGTGCCTTCGTAACTGGTAACGAAGACGAAGTCAATCAGCGGGTGGATGTCGTTGATGTAGAGCAATCGCACCAGGTCAGCGGCGAACATAAAGCTGCCTCGCAGGATGCCGACGACCATGAGTTCCTGACGGCCCAGGTCCCGGGCGATTTCCAGCACCATGTGGCGCATTCGGACTTTAATGTCCAGCTCGGTGATAAGCGGATCCTCGCGGAGCCTAACCATGGAAATCTCCGTCGTTAGTTGCCTGGATGTTATACAAAACTATTTCTGCTCTTTTTCGGTTTCTTCTTCGCCAACCTTGCCCAGATTGATGGAGCAGAGCTTGCCGCACATGGTGCAGACGATTTGGTCGTAGGCTTCGCTGGCGCGCCGTTTTGATCGGGCTAATTCGGAATCGAGCGCCATCTCGTACATCCCTTCCCAGTTCAACTCCCGGCGGTATTGAGACATCTTCAAATCACGGTCAGTCGCGCCGGGGATGCCCTTGGCAATGTCTCCCGAGTGCGCCGCGATACGGGCGGCGAATACGCCTTCTCGTACTTCTGCAGCGGTGGGTAGGCGCAGATGTTCCGCCGGAGTGACATAGCAGAGAAAATCCGCTCCCGCCGCTGCCGCGATGGCTCCTCCGATAGCAGAAGTAATGTGGTCGTATCCCGGTGCGATGTCGGTGGTCAGCGGGCCCAGGACGTAGAATGGGGCGCCGTCGCAGGTGGTTTTTTCCATCTGTACGTGGGATTTGACGTCCTGGAGTGGAACGTGTCCCGGTCCTTCGATCATCACTTGCACACCCCGATTTCGAGCTCGCCTGGCCAGTTCTCCGAGTACGACCAGTTCCTCGATTTGCGGGCGGTCGCCGGCGTCGGCCAGAGCTCCCGGCCGCAGGCCATCACCCAGCGACAGGGTGACGTCGTACTCATAGGCGATGTCGAGGAGGCGGTCGTAATATTCGTAGAGAGGATTCTCCTTGCGGTGATGCTTCATCCACAGCGCCAATATTGAACCCCCTCTGCTCACCATACCGCCTACTCTGGGGGTGTTCTCCAGGATTTCCAGACAGCGGCGGGTTACCCCGCAATGCACGGTAATGTAGTCAATGCCCTGCCGGCACTGCTGCTCGATTTCGTCGAACAGCTCGTCCACCTTCATCTGTACGATCTGTCTGCCTTCCTGCATCAATCTCGCTGCGGCTCCGTAAATGGGAACCGTCCCCACCATGACGCAGGATTTCTCCAGAATGGCCTTGCGGATGGCGTCCAGATCGCCCCCGGTGGACAGATCCATGACGCTGTCCGTTCCCGAAGCGATGGCGACCATTAGTTTAGTAATCTCTTCTTCTATATCGAAGTGTTCAGGCGACGTCCCGATATTGGCATTGACTTTGGTCGTGAGTCCCTCACCGATGCCGCGAATCAAGAATTCGCGGTTTTTATTTTTGGGGATTACCACGCGCCCCGCGGCGATCTTCTGCCGGAGGACTTCCGGATCCATATTTTCTTGCCCGGCGACTTCGCGCATCTCTTCGGTTATAATCCCAGCGAGCGCCTGGCTTAATTGTGTCATCTCGACCTCGCGATGGTTCGGGAAATTATTCCAATCTTTTAGGGTTGTCAAAAAAATATACGTAAATTAAACCCGCGATGCAAGTAATTTTTCCGATCTAAGGTTAAATTTATCCATTTCTTCATCTCTAATTAGGATTTATAAAACACGAAGGGCGCCGATTCAGGCGCCCCTATCTTTTTCACTATTAGCTGGAATACTACGGTAATTTCGCCACAGCGTACCCGTCAAACATGAAGTCCAGCGGGTTCAAGTGCTGGTTGTTGAAAATCACTTCATAGTGCAGATGCGGCCCGGTCGAACGTCCCGTATTGCCCACTTCGCCAATGGGATCGCCACGCTTGACGCGCTGTCCCTTGGTGACGTAGAAGCGGTTCATATGAGCGTAAACTGTTTTATATCCATTTCCATGGTCAATAACGACGGTCCTCCCATATGCGGGTTCTCGCCGCACGTGGATTATTTTTCCGTCCGCCGCCGCGTAAATTGGCGTACCAGTGGGTGCGCGAATGTCCAAGCCCATGTGCGGTTCCCAGCGCCCTGTAAACGGATCGCGCCTTCGGCCGAAGAAAGAGGAGAAGGCTCCACCATCAACCGGCCTGATGGAAGGAACGCCGCGCAAATAATCTTTCTGCTTTTCTATTTGGTCACGGACTTCGACCAGAGAATTTTCCTGCAAGCTGATCTGGCGGTCGAGCTGTTCGATCTTGGCCAGAAGCTCTTCGGCACCGAAATTCATGGAGTTCCTGTAGGGCAAGGAACCGCCGATACCCATCTGCTGAGCTTCAGGATCTAATAAAGGGAGATTGGCATAGGCGCGCAGCTCACTGCCATGCTGACCCAGTTGATCTATTTTGCTTCCGAGTTCCTCTATTTGCTCGCTGGCTGCGGCCAACTGCTTCTCCAGCATGGAATTCTTATAGGTCAATGCAGAGAGCCTGCTGGCGCTGTACCATGAGTAAAGAGTAGAGCCGGTCATCACTGAAAGCAGCAAAAAGGCCAGAGCGAACGCGCCCGCGCAGAGCAGGAATTGTTTCTTCGTGAAATTGAATTCACGCTTTTTTGAGCTTCCCCCATGTAAGAAAATCAGCTTGAACCGCTGTCCCAGCATCCGGGATTCTCCGAATTGGTTTCTGTGATACGCCAAATGGTTACGCTATTTTTCCAAAAATAGGAAAGTTGGCGAAAATTGTCAAGCAATTTTTTATATTTGTGATACGAAGGCGCTGATTCGATAGAAATATAATATAATTCGTCTAGCGCGTTTGTGTCCTATGTCATAAATATAAATATTATTATAATATAAAACATATTTTAATATATATAGTTTTTTGCCTATTTTTTGATCTTGGGTCTAAAAGACCTAAAGTTTTTGGGAAAGGTGAGTTTCGTGCAGCGATTATTGGTGGGGAGCCTTTATTCCCTGCGCAGCGCGATAATCGGATCCAAACGTGCAGCTCTGGCGGCCGGGAACAAACCGAAGAAGATGCCGACCAAAGCCGCGAAGATCATGCCGCCCAGCGCAATCGACCAGGGCATGGCAGTAGGTAACCACTGATTGATCACCATAGCGCTCAACCATGCCAGACCCACGCCGATGATGCCGCCCACGGAACAGATCAGAGCCGATTCAATCAGAAACTGACGCAATATCTGGCTCTTTCTCGCACCCAGTGCCTTGCGGATCCCGATTTCGTGGGTTCTCTCGGTGACGGAGACCAGCATGATGTTCATAATGCCGATACCGCCGACCAGCAGCGAGATGCCGCCGATGATGATGCCTGCGCCGTAAACTCCACCTGTGACGGCTCTATACGTATCCATCAATTGGCTCTGCTCGTTGATGGAAAAGTTGTCCTTTTCACCGGGACCCAGTTTGCGGGAACGGCGCATGATACCCGTTAGTTCGCTCTTAAGGTCCTCGATCTCATCCGGGTTGGCCGCCTTGACGACGATGGATAAATCTCTTCTGCGACCGAAGTGCTTCAGCATCGCGCCCAGGGGAACGATGACCTGGGTGTCCATACTATGACCGAAGAACGTCCCCTGTTCTTCCAGAACGCCCACAACCTTGAAGTTGTACGAGCCGATCCGTACTCGTTGACCGATGGGATTGCGAGGTCCGAAAAGCTCCTCAGCCACCGTTTTTCCGATGACGGCCACGTCTCGATTGGCCGCCGCGTCCATCGCGCTGATAAAACGTCCCACTTCCGGCATGACGTCTGAAGTTTCCAGATAAGCCTCATTGGTCCCGATCAGATAGACGCCCTGCAACGTTTCCGATCCGAAGGCAATGGGACGCTGGGTATCAACATAGGGGGCAACCGCGCTCGCGTTGCGACAAAGTTCCTTCACCGCTTCATAATCATCCATCCTCAGCCGGGGTCTATTGCGGTAAATGAAAAAGTCATCCTGGATAATCCAGGGAAATCTCTGAATGTATATTGTCCCCGATCCGATCGTTGATAATTGCGTCCGGAAAGATTGATTGAGTCCCGTCACGATGGTCATCATCAGCACTACGGTCATCACTCCGATGACAATGCCCAGAGTGGCCAGAATAGCCCGAACCTTATTCGATATCAGGGCGCTGAAGGCGATGCCGAGGGCCTCGAATGTATCCCAGAAGAAAACTTTCATTTCCCGGTCAGCTTTAATAAAGGGCGATTTTCATAGGTAATTTGCATCTTACCCTGTCAAGCTGGCGCCGACACGTGGTTATATGTATCCGATACGATCTCGCCGTCCAGTAACCGCACAACGCGGGCGGCACGAGCTGCGACGAACTCCTCGTGCGTAACGACGATCATTGTGTTATTATCTGCGTGAAGTTTGTCGAACAGTTGCAGGATCTCTTCGCCCGTCGCACTGTCGAGGTTGCCGGTGGGCTCATCCGCCAGAATGATCGAGGGATCGTTGATCAGAGCACGGGCCAAGGCTACACGCTGACGCTGTCCTCCTGAGAGTTCGGCGGGTTTATGATTAATGCGGTCACCGAGTCCAACCGCCTCCAGGGTGCGAATGGCTTTTTCCCTGCGCTTCCCCAGAGATACCCCCGCGTAGATCAGCGGTAACTCCACGTTACGAAAGGCGTTGGCGCGCGGCAGCAGATTAAATGTCTGGAAGACAAATCCGATCCTCCTGTTGCGGATGAGCGCCAACTCATCATCTGACAAGTCTGATACGTTTTCACCCGAGAGCCAGTATTCCCCGCTGGTCACGGTATCCAAACATCCGATCAGATTCATCAACGTGCTTTTACCCGAACCAGAAGGGCCCATGATGGCTACGTACTCGCCCTTTTTGATGTCCAGATTGATTCCCCGTAGGGCATGCACTTCGATTGCACCGACCTGGTAAACCTTATGCACATTTTCCAAATGGATCAACGCTCCGTTGTCGCTCATCTCACATCTCGTCAATAATTTCTTCGTCAGCCTGCTAAGCTGACCGTTCACCCCGGCCGCCTTTTTCCCCGGCTTTGTCCTTCTTCGCCCGAACGGAGTCGCCATCCTTCAGTCGCATGGTCAACGTTCGGAACGGTCCGGAAACGACTTCATCACCTTCGGTTAATCCCGAGATGATTTCAATGTCCGTATCGCTTGAAATTCCCGTGACAACCGGAATTTGCCTGGCCACGTTCTCCGTGACCTTGAATACGGCTTCGCTGAGTTCTTCTGCGGAGCGACCCGGCTTTTTGGCGGGAACCTGGGATTTTACCGTATCCGTCTTCGAGGATTCCTCGCCTGGTTCCCCGGCCTCTTTGAGTGGCGGTTTCATGACCACGCACTGAATCGGAACGTAGAGCGCATCCTCTCGAATTTCTGTGATGATATCCGCGGTGGCTGACATCCCCGGCCTGATACCTTTCGGTACGTCCAACAGCCTGATTTTTACTACGAAGTTGGTAATCTCTTCAGCGGTTCCATAGCCGCGCGTGGTGGCCGTATGGGCTATCTCCCGCACAACACCCCGAAACGTCGTATCCGGATAGGCGTCAATCTCCACCGTGGCGGTATCTCCCAGAGCTACATCAACGATGTCGCTCTCATCCACCTCCACCTCCACTTCCATTTTGCTCATGTCAGCGACGATCATGATGATGTCCTGCTGGAATTGAGCGCCCAGGGCCATTTCACCCGGCTCCTTGTTGAGCAGGGAAATGATCCCATCCATGGGCGCGTAGATGGAGGTCTTGGCCAGATCGTCTCTGGCTTGCTTCAGGTAAGCTTGGCTGCGCTCCACTTCGGCGCTTCGATAGAGAAAATCCGCCCGAGCGGCCTCGAGATCAGCTTGCGAAGCCATGCCGCGCTGATTTAATTCTTCAACGCGCCCCAGTTCGCTCTTCGATTTTTCCAGAGCGGCTTCCGCCGATTTCAAGGACGATTGTGCCTGTTCCATCGCGGCTTCATAACGTTCCCGATCCAGGCTGACCAGAAGATCGCCCTTCTTGACGCGATCGCCCTCTTCAACATAAATTCCCGTAATTTCGCCCGAAACGTTCGCTGAAATTTTGACCTGAATTTCGGGCTGCACCCGGCCGGTGCCGGGAACGGTCTGTACCAGCCTTCCGCGTTGAGCTTTTACCATCAATACTTCGATAGACTTGTCCTTGTTCTGCGAGAGGTTACCGGCGACCAATCCAGCGACCACAAGCACGGCGACGACCAAAATTATGATCTTCAACCAGCGCTTTTTTCTTTTCTTAGCCATGCTGTAAAGCTCTTGTTCTTATAGAATGTTTTATGATTTGACAATTTCGAAACTTATCGAAGTTTTTTTCCGACCGCCCGCTCCAACGCCGCGAGATTGGACCAGAAGCTGAAGATGTTGGCGATGTAATCCGTTTCAGCCTGTTCATAAGTAACCTGAGCGGTTCTAAGGTTCAGTTGTGATGTCGCCCCTAAACGGTATCGTTCTTGCTCTAATGCCAATTGGCGGGCGCCCAGTTCCCGGTTCTTGGCCGTTACCTTCGACTGTTCGTAGGTTTGCATCAGCGTATAATATGCCTGACGGACTTCCTGTTCGATAAGGAGCTCCTGGTTGTTGCGGTCATAACGGGCATTTTTTAGCGCTACGCGGCTCTGTTGGTAACTCTCCTCTCTGGAGAACCCGGAGAAGATTTTCCAGGAAAGGGTCAAGGACATCCTTAAATCCCGATTGCGAGGTTCAAACGTAAAGGGTTCGGCGGCGCCTGAATTTTCAGACCGAATGTAGCTGAGAGCAGCGCTCAAGTTCGGCAAAAACTCACCGAAATTGATTTTGACGTTATTCTTCTGGTACTTTTCCTGGTCTTGATAATACAGATAATCGGGGCGATTGTGGATGGCCTCATCAATCAGAGCTTCCAGGGTAAATTGGGGCTGGAAAATCCTGAATTCATCCACCAGGGGGTACTTCGAATCGAGAGCAACTCCAAGGGTTCGATTCAATTCCTCACGCGCCAACTTAAGATTGTTTTCGGCTTCTATCACGGCGTTTTCCTGATTCCCCACATCAATCTCTGCCTGCAGCACGTCGAGTTCGGTAACTGAACCCACTTCGAACCTGGCCCGCGCCAGGCGCAACTGTTCTCTCTTTTGCTCCAACACTCTGTTGGCCAATTCCAACAGCCTCTTATTGGCCAGCACAATGTAGTAGTTCTGAGCGACGTTATAGCGAAGATCCTTTTCGGAAGAAGCAACCAGAAGCCTATTCATCCGGTTTTGGATCGAAGCATTTTTGATGGTGAAATACTGCTGGCCGCCCAAGTTCAAGCTCTCCTGCAATGTGATAGCGGCGGAGGATGAGCGGTACTTTCCCTCTGAAGCCTCATCGAGCGTTGAAACCGTGCCGTCGGGATTCACGTAGGTCGGATAGTAGTAATTGTCCTGCGATATCTGGTAGCTGGCATTCGCAGTCGGCATCAGGGTGCCCCAGGCACTGCGCAGCGTTACGCCCGAAAGAGTGGCGTTTTGCACGTACTTCTGGTGATCAGGATTGTGCCGCAGGGCGATTTCATAGAGATCATCCGGTGTAAGCGGTTCAGCAGCATCCAAGCGCGAAACGTCCTGATCTTCCGTCCCAGCTCCAACTGTGGCGCTGCATGACAGGACAAAGACGAGAATAATTCCGAGGATTCTTAATGGCTTCATTTCCTTCTCCGGAGATCGTTCGAGTATCATTTCGCTACTACAGTTAACCAAAAGGACAGTATAATAAGCGGGGAAGTTCGGCGTCGCTTCCATTAAGGCAAAGGATATGCCACATACTTCCGGGACGATGATGCGTCCGTCCAGGATAATCTCTACGGCGAACTGCTATAAAGCCCCCGAAAAGGCGAGACTGATTATGACGAGTAGCGCATACAGGCCTCCTAAGGTGGCCATAGATTTCCCAAAAGCGATTTTGTAGACAGCCGTAAATCCAATCGCCAACAGAATCACCCGCCAGATAATGAAAACGTCCAGGGAGGCGGCTATTTTGAAAAGAACGGTCTCTTCTGCTTCCAGGGGAAATAAAACAGCTGGGCTGAAGTAGACCTTTGTGCTCATCTTTCCGAGCGCCAACGGAGTTCGCAGAATTAGACCCAGCAATCCCACCAGGCCTCCCCAACAATAAATGGCGAAAATCTGGCGGAACTTGGCGTTGCCGCCGAGGATGATGTTACCGATAAAAAGCAGGATGGCCGCGGCCAATATACTCGAAATCGCCGTGGTTACACCGGCACTGACGGCTGTGAATTTCTTCATTGTGCTGATATACATTCCCTGAGCCGATTCAGCCTGTTCGGGCGTGAGCTGATCGCTGGTCATGAATTTTTCGAATCTTTCGCTGGATTTATAATCCTCAATGATCGCCGGAACCATCAATTGCGTCATGACGATGGTGACAACAATCATGAGAATAAGGGGAAACACCCAATCCGGTCTGGCGGAGATGTCCTCAAACGTCTGTTTGGGAGCGTTGAAGACGCCGATAACCCGTTGCAGAAGATTCATGGATTCAGGCTTTGTTTCCGCCGAAGGCACCTGAATCTCTTCGTTTGATTCATTCATGTTTCTACCCAGTTTGATTTTATGTTTCAGGAATTCTTTTTTTGGGCGGAATGGGTATCCTCTGCCAATACCGAATCTTTGATCTTTCTCAAATAGACCAGAGCGGCGTCGTATTCGTTGGGAATGGTGCCCTCCAGGATGGCCTCTTCGATCATCTTTTTGAGCTTGCCCACCAACGGCCCCGGTTCAAGACCGGTTTCGGCCATGATGACGTCTCCCCGCACCGGCGATTGAAAAGCTCTGAGTTCGTCCTTTTCTTCGACGTCTTTTAGGTGTTCGACGACTTTCTCAAAGTTGGCCAGGTAACGTTTCACTCGCCTCGGGTCGGAGGAGGTCACGTCAGCGCGGCAGAGGATGATCAACTCATCAATGTCTTCGCCGGCTTGAACGCCCAAACGCCGCACCGCCGAATCGGTAACGCCCTCATCCGAGAGGTTGATGGGGCGCATGTGCAGCCGGACTAATTTGGCGACTTTCCCGGTGCTCGCCGATGGCAACCGCCAGCGCAGACCCAACTGTTTCACCATGCGCTCACCGACGACTTCATGGCCGTGGAAGGTCCAGCCCAACTTGCTGTCATAGCGGCGGGTGGCGGGCTTTCCGACGTCGTGCAGTAAGGCGGCGATTCTGGTGTGCAGGGAACCTCCAGCTTCCGCAACCGCATCCACGACCTTCATGGTGTGTTCGAAGATGTCTTTATGGCGAGGCTTTTTGTTCTGCTTTATGGCTGCCAGAGCGGCGATTTCAGGGAAAGCCACATCCAGCAGGCCGGTAATATAGAGCAATTTTAGACCGATGGAAGGCTTCGGAGTGGATAATATTTTCAAGAGCTCAGCCGTCCGCCGTTCCACGCTGACAGAGGTAATTGAATACCTTTCCTGATGGATCGCCTTCAGGAGATCGGGGGATAGTGAGAAGTTTAATTGGGCTGCCAACCGTGCCGCCCGGAGCATGCGTAACGGATCTTCACGCAGCGTGATTTCCGCTGAAATGGGCGTTTGAATCAGGCGTTTTTTCAGATCGGCTTGACCCCCGGCGGGATCAATGATATCACCGCGCCTGGGGGATAGCGGCAGAGCCATGGCGTTGATGGTGAAATCGCGCAACATCAGATCCCGCTGCAGGGCATCATCGGGCAGATTAACCCGAATACCTCCCGTTTTGGTAATGTCTCTGGGGCCTGAGAATTCAAATTCAATTTTCCCGGCGGGGATGAGCACGGAGTCAAAACGCGGGTTGATGATCACCATGCGGCTCTTTAGCACTTTGGCCAAGTGTTCGGCGAAGCGGCGTACGCCGCGTATGACCAGCAGGTCGGCATTGTCAATTTCCTCGTCGGGCCGGTGAAGCTGTGCCCGTACCGCGCCGCCTACCAGATACAGTTCTATCTTCTGATTGCGCGCCTCCCGGATGATCGTTCGCAGCGCAGGATAATTCAGAAGTTTCGCAGGTTTTACCATTTATCTAAAAGCAGAATCAGTCTTTTTCTGTACCCCTGCTGTTGGCAAGCCGTTCTTCAGCGATCTTCTTAAGGTCTTTTAAGGTTTTCAGCGTTTTTTTGCGGCGCTCTTTAACCTCATCGTCCAATTGAAAAGAGAGACCCTGGTTGATCCACTTCAAAGCTTCTTCGGGGTTGTTTAATCCCAGATAAATATATCCCATCTTTTTGCATATGCCTAATTCGTTGTAATGATTATTCCGTTCCAGCGGGTGGATTGAATCCCAGATCTGTTTGTAGACCTGTCCAGCATACTCTAAATGTCCCATCTTGTAGTATCCATCCGCCAGAGTCCACAGGTAGAAGCGGCTACCCGGGTAGATCTTCAATCCTTCTATGGAAAGCTGAACCGCCTCCAGGGGCCGGTCGGCATCAATTAAGGTCCAGGCCAGGGTGCTCCGGGCGATTTCCCGGCCCAACAGGCCTTCTTCCATGGCGCGATATATAAGCGCGATGCCCTCGTCCTTCTGGTCGGGGATAAAGGGCAGCCAGTTAATGAAATCCGTCGCCCTGCTCCTCCAGTACTTGTAAGTGCCAACGCCTAAGTGAGCATCCGACAGTGTTGAGTCTTCTTCCAAGCAGGATTTCATGTATTTATAAGCCTTAATGCCGACCCGCACCGCCGGCCACCATTTTCCCTGGCGCTGGTGCAGCAGAGCGCGAAAGCCCAATAAGGTGCCGAAGTAAAGATCCGCTTCCGCGATTTCCCCTTCCTTCTTCAATTTCTCCGTGGCATCCCAGGCTAAATCATATTGACGTTCGAATTCGTCGAAATCTTCCAAATCTTCGTGATCCAACATGCGGCAGTAGAGCACCCCGGCGCGCAGAACGGCAGTGATGGGGTGGTCGGGGAGTTCCAATTCGAGTTGATCAATGGTCGCTAAAGCAGCTTCATATTTCAGCAGGAAAGTAAATTCCAAAACCCTGGAAACTGCATTTTGCGTAGAGTCGTCTTCGAAAACCGCCGTGCGACCATAGCACTGACTGATTAGAAGAAGCGAGAATAGTATCGTTGTTAGGCGTAGCATGTTCGGTTCCTCACGGGGAAATATAGTTACTGCCAGTATGAAATGCAAGCTGAATTACCAGGATCGTTCAAATAAAGAATAAAAAAATGGCCGAGTTTTATTTTATTGCTTGACTTTGTGGCAGATTTTAGCTATATTTTATACTTAGAGAAATAACAATGTATCGGATAATTCGATTCGCATCCATTAACTAGCGAGGGAGAATGGTTATGAAAAAGATCTACTGCTTGCTGATTTCCCTGTTACTCCTCACCAGCCTATCTTGGTCAGCCCAATGGGTGGAACTTGCGGCATCCCCCGAACCGGTTGCCGTTAAATTGCTGGAATCCTCTGATAGCAGAATTCAGCTGAATTATCAGCTCAACGGCTTCGAGCGGGATGAGGTCATCATCAACGGAGAAACCTACGCCGTTATCGGTTTGGACAGCGAGAGCCGGTTATGGTTGAAGGGAAATCCGGAATTACCTCGTCTCTGCCGCAGTGTCATTATTCCCGACGATGGTTTCATGGAGGCGTCGGTGATATCTTCCCAATATCGGGAATTTTCAAATATTAAAATCGCACCCTCCAAGGGGCATCTATTGCGATCCGTAAACCCAGACGACGTTCCCTACGAATTCGGAGAAGTCTATCAGGAGGACGCCTGGTACCCCGAAAAGATCGTCGAACTGCGGGAACCGTACATTCTGCGCGATTTACGCGGCCAGGTAGTTGAAGTCAACGCCTTTCAGTACAATCCCGTGAAACAGGTGCTGAGGGTTTACACCGAGATCACAGTGCAAGTTGATCGCGTGGGCAGTGGCGGAGAAAATGTTTTCGTTCGGACTAAACCGCTGGAGAAAATGGATCCCGAATTCCGCCGCATCTACCAGCGTCACTTCCTTAATTTCGATCTCGTGAGAGCCTTATGGCCAGAACGCTATGATCCCGTCGAGGAAGTCGGCCCTATGCTGGTCATCACCTACGATGACTTCTACGATGCCGTCATGCCCCTGGTGGATTGGAAGAACCAGAAGGGCATCCCCACGATTATCGAGAACGTTTCCGTGATCGGCAACAACGCCACTGACATCAAAAATTACATCCGCAATCTCTACGAAACCGACGGATTGACGTTCGTTCTGCTCGTGGGCGATGCGGCACAGGTGGCCACACCCAGTGGTGGGGAAGACCCCACTTATGCTCAATTAGTGGGCAGCGACCACTACCCGGAGCTCTTCGTCGGGCGCTTTTCTGCAGAAACAGTCGGTCAGGCCTACACGCAAGTAGAACGCACCATTAACTATGAAAAGTTCCCTCAGGCTGCTGCCGATTGGTATCACAAGGGGGCCGGCGTCGCTTCTAACCAGGGTGCCGGTATGGGGCATTATGGTGAGAGCGACGATGAACACATGGATTATATCCGCGACGACCTGCTCGACTACACCTATACCGAAGTGGATCGGATATATGATCCCTATGGCACTTCTGGTATGGTTTCAACCGCCCTCAACGAAGGCCGCAGCACCATAAACTACTGCGGTCATGGCAGTACCACTTCCTGGGGAAGCACCGGTTTTAATGTCAGTAATGTCAACAACCTGGTTAACGACAACATGCTGCCGTTCAATACCACGGTGGCCTGTCTCTGCGGTAATTTTGCCAATTCAACCTGCTTCGCCGAAGCCTGGTTGCGGGCTACTCACGACGGCGAACCGACGGGAGCCATCGGCTTCTTCGCCTCAACCATCAGTCAGTCCTGGGCACCGCCCATGTATGCTCAGGATGAATTCATTGACCTGATGTGCGCCGATTTGTTCCACAGCTACGGAGCCCTTTGCTTCAACGGAACGATGCTGATGATTGACGAGACGGGCAGCACTGGCGAAAGTGAAGCCGACCACTGGACTATCTTCGGCGATCCCTCCTTCCAGGTGCGCACCGATACGCCCTTTGATATGAGCGTCAGCCACAACAATTCCATTGATCCCAGCCAGAATGTCTTTGACGTTGTGGTAACAGGCATTGAGGGTGCGCTGGCGGCGATTTCCTTCGAAGGCGATCTCCTGGGCTGCGCCTATACCAACGCCTCGGGATTGGCGCCCATTCCCATCACTCCTGGAACACTCCCGCCTGGGTACGTTGACCTGACGGTGACTTCCTACAATGCTATGCCTTATATCACCCAGCTTCCTGTTGTCCCCACGGGACCTGACACCTGGCCGCCGCTGATCGCCCACGTTCCGCTGGAGAATACCACCAGCAGCGGGCCCTACACCGTCTCAGCGACGATTATGGACTATTCCGGCGTGGCTGAAGCCTCTGTCTTTTACAGCACCGACGGCATCAACTTCGACGAGGTAGCCATGACCAACACCGGAGGCGACACCTGGGAAGGCGACATCCCCGGTCAACCTGTTGCCACGGTCATTGACTACTATATCGAGGCGGTTGACGCTTCACCGCAGTCGAACGCGGGCACCTCCGATACCTTCAGCTTCACCATCCTCGGCGTCCTGTTCTCGGATGACATGGAGAGCGGCGCCGGCGGCTGGACGCATGCCGAGGTCACGCCCGGCTGGATAGACCAGTGGCATATGTCCACAGCTAACAGCCATTCCGGTACTCACGCCTGGAGGTTCGGCGACACGGGGACTGGCAATTATGCCAACAGCGCCGACGGCGGTTTGATCTCGCAGGTTATTTCCATCGGCAGCGAATGCGAACTGAGCTTCTGGCACTGGATCGCGGCGGAAGCATCCGGCGCATATCCTGACTCCGCTTATGACGGCGGCGTGGTGGAAATCTCTCATAATGGAGGTCCCTGGGCGGTTCTGGAGTGCGGTTATACTCACACCGTGCGTTCAACTGCCGGAGGCGGCAATCCTTACACCGGCCCGTTTGCCCCTGAAACGCCGCTCTTCTCGGGCAGCAGTAACTGGGCGCAGAAAAGCGCCGATCTGTCCGCTTATATTGGTGACATTCAGCTCCGATTCCGCTTCGGCTCGGACGCTGCCGCCAATGACGTCGGCTGGTTCATAGACGACGTCGAAATCATCGGCCTGCCCACGGGCACCACGCCGGACGTGGTCGTCGAACTAACGCCATACGGTACGCCCATCCAGATTCCCGCTACGGGCGGCAGTTTCGACTTCAACATCGCCGTGACGAACAATGAAGCCAGCGCGCAGACTTTCGACGTCTGGTGTGACGTCACCTTGCCAGGCGGAACGATATACGGACCGGTCATCGGCCCGGTCAATCTCACTCTCGGTGCTGGAGTTCACCTCGACCGGGATCGGTCACAGGCGGTACCGGGTGGCGCTCCTTCGGGCGATTATACCTATAACGCCTATGTCGGCGTCAATCCCGGAGTCGTCTGGTCGGCGGATACCTTCCCCTTCACCAAGCTGACCACAGGCAACGGAAATCCGGTGCCCGATTGGGATAACTGGGGCGAAAGCTTCGAGGATTGGTTCACGACACAACCCGAACGAAGCGAAATGCCAGAATCATTCAGCTTCGAAGGAATCTATCCCAATCCGTTCAACCCGGTAACCCAGTTCTCCTTTGTGCTGCCTGAGGCTTCAAGGGTATCCCTGAAGGTTTATAACCTGCAAGGCCGCCTGGTCGCTACTCTTGCCGATGGCATGAGAGATGCTGGCACCCACGAGGTTACCTTTGACGCCTCGAATCTAGCATCCGGGATTTACCTGTACCGGCTAACTGCTGGCACCTTTAACACCTCCGGCAAGATGGCGCTGGTGAAATAGAAAAAAACGTAGTCGGGGTCGTCCCTGACCCCGACTGTTAGCTTGCGTAACCTTCGGGCGGACAGATGTCCGCCCTTTTTGTTATGGATTTGTTTCTAAATCTATTTCAGATACACCATCATCTTCTGCTGTAATTGCTCCCCGGCGCGTAACTGTACGAAGTAAACCCCTGCCGCCTGATTCTCCGGTGACCAGGTTATCTCGTGCACACCTTCCTCATTATGTCCCTGGAATAGTACTGCCACCTGACGCCCCATAACGTCAAAGACCCGCAGATCGACTTCGGCTGGTGTCGGCAATTGATAGGAGATAATTGTTTCATTGTTGAACGGGTTGGGATAACTGCCGATCAGATTGAAGGAAAGAGGCATTTCCACCGGGATGCTCGCCAGCGGTTGACCTTCCACCGCTGAAGTGCTGCTGCTCATAAGGCGCCGTATGGATTGTGCGTAACTGAAATAGGGATCGTTGGTTTCACCGGTAATGGTCAGGATTGTCCCGACGTCTTCAGCGCGCCAGTCATAATTAATCGCTTCGCCGGTATCCTCATAGATGGGAACCCAAACCCAGAGAAAGCGGATGGAGACCGTCAGATCGTAGTAAACATCGTTGCGGATGCGCAGGGCTTCAAAATCGCCCTGTGGCACCGAAACGGTTCCATAGGCGTCCACCTGGCCGTCCATAGTGGCGTATAGTTCGATGCGGATGTCGTAGTCGGGGAATTCGAAAACCTCATCCAGGTTGATGGTATTCGTCCAACTGCTTCCCATCTGGAGAGGTAGAGCATATTGGTTCACATAGGGACTGAACATGAAATCAACGGTGGTCCCCTCATAGGTAGTCTCGATGGCTCCTAAGATGAAGCGCGAATGATGGAGGTAGCAGTACATTTTCCCGGGTTCTGTCAGTCCGGCCAGATTCAACTGATCGGTCTGGATCACCACGTTCGCCCGGGAGTACTGTGGCGGAGATACCGCCGGATCGAGGTATAGATCCGTTGAAACAAAGCTGGTATCACCTTCGGTGTAATCCCAGGTTTGCGGTCCTCCTGGAAAGCCCACATTTACCGGGATGGAGTCGCCCGATTGAGAGTAGTACTGGAACTGCGATCCGACGGCGCTGGGAACCTCCCGCGCAGTGATGACGATCTGAGCCGAAGTGGAACTAGCGCATAGAACCATTGCGATGAGCGAAAGCATGATAAGGCGGTGCATGTTGTCTCCCCAGTTTGATAGCAAGGGTTTCGTCAGTTTTAAGGAGTGTAATACCAAAGGGGTAATAGTGGGGATGAGTTTAAAATTCTCACCGGATAATTTAACGATTTTTTCTAAAGAAGTCAAGGGAAAGAGAAAAACAAAACCGATTTTACGATTGACGTTCACGTATTGATGCAGAACCATAAGCTGTGATGGAACCACCCTGATTGAATATCGAAGGAAGCGAAAATTACTTGTATATGCGCCAAAAATGATGTATATTTTAAGATTGTTCAGCAAGGAAAACAGCAATGAAAAAAGACATTCATCCTCGATACACGCTGGCGACCATCCGCTGCGCTTGCGGCAACGAGTTCCAGACCCGGTCAACGGTCGGAGACATGAAGATCGAAATCTGCGCCAATTGCCATCCCTTCTTCACCGGCAAGCAGAAGCTTATTGATACGGCCGGGCGCGTCGATAAGTTCATGCGGAAGTACAGGATCGGCAAGTAAAGCGACTCCGAAATGAATTCAAATCGCGAGGACGGATCTACGCCTCGGATCGGTGGTCAGGCGATTATCGAAGGGGTTATGATGCGCAGTCCGGAGTACGTCAGCGCCGCGGTGCGACTGCCGGGTGGGGAGATTCAAAAAAAAGTCTGGCCGAGTAAACCCTGGTATAAACGCAGGAAGTTTCTGGGCTGGCCCATCATGCGCGGGATCGCTTCCCTGTCCGAAGCTCTGGTGCTGGGCATTCGCACCCTGAATTGGTCCGCCGATGTGGCCTTAGAAAGTGAGAGAGAAGGAAGAGAACGTGCCCACCGCAAGTGGGACGCGTTGGGGATGGCAGGATCGCTCCTATTCGCCATCGCCATCGCCATCGCGCTCTTCATGCTGGTCCCGTACCAGCTCGCCAATATCCTGAAGACGAGTGAGAATCAGCCGCTATTCCATCTGGTGGCGGGTACGGTTCGCATCGCGCTCTTTCTGGCCTACATCTGGTTAATCTCTCAGCTCAAAGATATTAGGCGCGTTTTCCAATATCATGGTGCTGAACACCAGGCCATTTTCACCTATGAAAATAGGGAGGAGCTGACTTCGGAAAACGCTCGCAACAAATCCTGCTTTCATCCCCGTTGCGGTACCAGCTATCTCCTGATCGTCGCTCTCCTGACGATGGCGTTTTTCGTTCTTTTCGACACGGCAGTCGTCGCTATATGGGGGTCATACCGCAACGTCTTGGTACGTCTGCTGGTTCATTTGCCGGCGTTACCGCTGGTTGCAGGAGCCTCCTATGAATTATTGCGTTTATCGGATCGCTTGAGCCACACCCCCTTTTTCCGGGCGTTGATAACGCCAGGCCTGGCCTTGCAGAGGATGACCACGCGTCCCCCTGATGATACCCAGCGCGAAGTGGCGTTGTGCGCGCTGATAGCAGCTTTACCGAATAACGAATCTCGACATGTCGAAGAAAGCGAATTGCAGATTCGCCCCCTTGCGGACTAAATAGCCATCATTTTTGCTATCGCTGGAATGCTATTTGCCTTATTTTTTCCATTTGGAAAGAGTTTAATTTTTCATAGCTAAAAGTGGGGAAACCATCACCGTGAAGTCGTGAAATCCTTGCGTTTCCGATGCAGGTCTTGCCGAATCTAAGTTTCTTTCACGATTGTACATAGATGCTCGTCATCCTCCTGCTCACCCTTGCGTTGCTCGTTTACGGGATCTGTGAGTATCGCGCTCACCAGAGGAACCTTCGAGCCATTCCCATCCGCATTCACGTGAATGGGACTCGAGGTAAATCGTCCGTAACACGCCTGATCGCCGCTTCCCTCAGGGCCGGCGGATACCGTGCTTTCGCCAAAACTACGGGAACTCTGCCGCGCATCATTGATGATAGAGGTCTGGAAGTGCCCATTCTTAGACCCTATATGACCAACATCATCGAACAGGTCAAGATCATCCGCTATATGCGAAAGTGCAACCCGGATGCCATTGTCATCGAATGCATGGCCGTCCAGCCGGAATATCAGTGGATCAGCGAGCACAGAATGGTCAAGTCAACAATTGGGATTCTCACTAACTCCCGACCGGATCACCTGCGCGAAATGGGACCGACTTTAGAGAACGTTACCCGATCTCTGATGAACACTCTTCCCGATCGCGGCGTTGTATTCACGGCTGAAGACAAGATGTTTCCGCTCATTGAAAAGGAAGCTCAAAAGAAAAAGCTCGAGATCAAACGGGTTAATGAGGATATCGTCCCCCCCAATACCATGCGCAATTTTAGTCATCTGGAACATCGCCAAAACGTCGCTCTGGCGTTGGCTGTCGCCCGCCACTTGAATATTCCTGACGAAAAGGCGCTGGAAGGCATGTACAGATCCGCGCCGGATGCGGGGGCTCTGCGCTTGTCGGTCGTCAAGGAGGACGGCAAAGAAGTGCGATTCATTAACGCGCTGGCGGCAAATGATCCCGAATCCACGCTGGAAATCTGGCAGAAAGTCAGGGCCGTTTACACCGATCCTGGAACAGTCATCGTTCTTTTAAACACCCGTGCGGATCGTTTCGATCGATCTGTACACCTATTGGAAATGATCAGCAACCATATTAAATACGATTATCTGATTTCCATCGGTGAAAAGGTTCATATGTTATCCTTCTACTATCGGCGTTTCGGCATTGAGGCTGATAAAGTTGCAGAAATGGGATTGACGACCACCGATGCGGTCTATCGAAAGATCATTGAATTGGCGGGGGAACGAAGTCTGGTGCTGGCCGTAGGCAACATGGGCGCCGGTGGACTGGCCGTTGCCAACTATTTTCGCAGTCGAAGTCAGACAAAGGAGAAGCAAAGTGGTTGATGTCGCGGTCGGCCTTGGAGTAGTTTTCAGTTTGTTGTTCAACGAGTTCTTCGGAGTCGCTGCCGGGGGAATCGTCGTGCCGGGATATATTGCCTTACAGCTCCATGACCCCTATCAGGTGCTCGGTACGTTGGCCGTCGCCTTTCTGACGTTTCTCTGCCTGAAAGGAGCGTCACATTTTATTTTTGTCTATGGCCGCAGGCGTATGGTGCTGGCCATTCTGATCGGCTTTTTGCTGGGATATCTTTCCAGGCAGCTCGTCTTGCATAACCTCTTCGAAATAGACATCCGCTTTCAAGCGATCGGTTTCATCATTCCGGGGCTGATCGCCAACTGGATGGAGAGGCAAGGTCTCTTTCAGACGATCGCGGGCGTGATCATCGCTGCCTCTGCTGTTCGCCTTTTGCTTATGATCATCACCGGTGGAGAAATTATCGGCAATGTATAGACCCTCGATAAAATCCAGACGCACCCTTCTATTTCTGATGGTATTGGCGGCTGTCTTGTTCTACTGGTCCGAGAGCAGCCGCGTGCAGGTCAAACAGCCTAACTATGAGCTGAAACTTGAGGCCGCCGAAAAAATGGCGCGGGCTCTGGACGTACTGCGCAAGGATCGAGCCGCAGCCGGCTGGGCGTTGGATGAAGTCAATGATCCCAACCAGAGCGCCATCATCGGCGTCCAATACAGCCTAATAACCACGGGTCAGGGTGATCTGGGTGATAAGTTGACCACCGTTAATCCCAATTTCGCCGCCGTCATCTTGCAGATGCTCATGGACGCCGGACTGAGACGCGGTGACAGGGCGGCCGTCGCTTTTTCAGGATCCTTTCCAGCTTTGAATATCGCCGTCATCGTGGCCTGCGAGGTGATCGGTGTTGAACCGGTCATCATTACGTCAGTCGGATCTTCGATGTGGGGGGCCAACGAACCGGAGTTCACTTATCTGGACATGGAATCCATTCTTAAAGAGCAAGGTGTCATCCAGCACACCTCCATTGCCGCTTCTATCGGCGGTGGAGAGGACATCGGCCGATCCTTATCCAAGGTGGGTCGCGCAGCCATTGAAGATGCCATCAGACGCAACGGAGTCACAGAAATAGCCGCAAAATCTCTAGAAGAATCGCAGGCTATGCGGCGAACCATCTATGGCGAGCACGCTGGACACGATGGCTATAAAGTCTTCATCAATGTCGGGGGCGGCGTTGCCGTGCTGGGCCATGCCGCCAACCGCAAGCTGATACCACCGGGATTGAACAAAACCTACATTCAGCAGAACTATCCGGCCCGTGGGCTGATTCATGAATTCTGGGAACGAGGCGTACCCGTCATTCATTTGCTTAGCGTAGGTGAGATTGCCGATGAATACGGGCTGCCCCGGGCGCCTGTCCCACTGCCACCCGTGGGAACAGGCAGGATATTTTTTGTCGAACGCTACAATCTGGCCATCGCCTGGTTCTCGGTAATTTTGCTTTTTGCTGTTCTGCTCGCCGTTCTTTTCCTGGATCGGGACAAATATCGCCTGCGGGAAGAGGGCGTGGATCCTGATACTTTAATGTGAGTTTAAAATTCGCGTAAAGCAAACTGAGCGACTGCTGCTATGCATACACTTCGCACTTGTCTGCTTGCTTCAATTTGTGCTGTTGCACTCCTGATGACATGGGATGCCCCTGTGAGCGGCCAGAACGGCTTCGTCTGGAAGTCGTTCAGACCGGAGAGAAGTCCCTCGTCCGTAAAAGTGCTGGTGATGGGAAAACGCCTAACCTATCACCCCTTGGTGAAGGGTGAAGATATTTATGTAACCGTTGAAGGCCCTACCCGGCTTCGCGTCCTCACCCGCATTGAGTTCGGCCAAGAAACCGGCGGTGAGAAGAGCTACTACTTGAGATATGAACGTGACGATGGTAAAAAGGGGAAATTCCGAAGGGTAGCGACGGCTTCGCATACGGCCGTATTGGCGGACGATCAGTCAATTCACCTGGGCAGTTCGCGCAGTATTTATTTAAAAGTTCCTGATGGAAAGCACACCTATCGCTTCTACGTTGGATCGAAATCCTCCTATCGCTTGTACCTGCGGTTCTATGAGCGTACCATTGAATTGGATACAAAATCGGATAACGTCGCTTTCACTCCGGTTAATTTTACCCGGTCGGTGCCGCTGATCGTTAAAGAAGAGGAGGTCTCCTATTATCGTGTTGGGGAGGCCGATTCCCTGACACTAAGCGTCATCGGGCCGACGACGATTAAGGTCTTAGCCAGGCTCGAATTCGATCCCACCATGTTCTCCGATCAGAAATTCAGAGTCCGCGTTTTGGAGGACAGTAATGAAAAGCGCGTCTTTCCTCTCCGTTCGAAACCGTCTGAAATCGCCGAGTATGGTGTCATGAGTGAGAAAGTACCGGGCAAGGGAGCCGTGTTCTTCATCGAAGTACCACGAGGAAAACATGACTACCGCTTTGAAATTCTCGATAACGGCCGCAGCGCGCTGCTCCGATTCTTCATCCCCAGAGAGGATCTCAGCAACAATCTCTAAAATTTCATGAAGAAAGCATTTTCTTTCTTTTTTCACTGCTTCGCTGCCGCCAACATCTGTCTGCTACCCCACTTAGCCAGCGCCGGGGAGAAAATTCCTCTCACGCTGAAACTAACCTGGAAGTCATCCTACGAGGACAACATACTCAAGTATTCCAGGCGTGATCTGGATCGCTTCGAAAACCACACGGAACTCTATCCCTCCGAGATTACCACGGCAGACGACTGGATTAATACCTTCGGCCTGCGAGCTTACACTGATCTAAACCTGGGTCGGAAAGTCAAGCTTCGGCCCTATTATTCCTTTCGGATTTCCCGTTATTCCGTCAACCAAATCGTTAACTCCCAGTCTCATTACCTGCTGGCTAGGTTTTCCTATCGCTACAGAGTGTACTTCTACCTTCAGTATTACTATCTACCGGGGTACTATCTCAGAGTCTATAAAGATCGAGATCTGGACGAGTACCACAGCTGCGATTTTGACCTCCATCGCCCCACAGCCCGGCTGCGCTATCGCCTTCCCCCTTACGAGATCGAGGGTGGCTTCGGCAGAGAGTATATTTATTACAACGGCTATTTCACGGAATACGATTCAGAAGCAAACTTCTACAACCTTGAAGGCTCCTACACCACGCCTTTTAATCTCGATATCAGCCTGGGATACGAGTATAAAGAGAGTGATAACGTCGGTTTCGTAGCAGATGAGCAAATGGCCTCATCCAGCCCGATAGAAGATACCGAGTACGGCGACAGCTCTTATGAAGAAAACCGCTTCAACGTAACCGCTTTATATCCCCTTCCCATCGAAAGCTCTTTGAACTGGCAGGTGGGCATTGAGTTCGAACGCCGACTCAGGTATTACCAGAGCAGCCTTCCTTTGAATCAGGATCCCTTTCACGCCGGGCGGAAAGATCGCCGGGATATAATCGCCACAAAGGTCTCCCTCTCTGCCACAAAAGCCGTCAGTCTCGAGTTCAAGTTTACCTACGACTTGCGCCGCACCGAGTCACCGGAATCCGTCGTTAGGGATATTAAAAATTACGATCGCCGCACCTTCGAATTGAATGTGGTTTATCAGGTCTTCTAAAATCTGGTTTCCTTCATTGTTATAAGCTGTTAACTCTCCATGACGACTCTGCGGAGACTCCTGTATTTGATCACGCTGCTGGGAGCCGTCCTAATCCTGGGAGCGGCCGGTTATAGCATCACTGAGGGCTGGCCCTTCATAGACAGCCTTTATATGACCGTAATAACCGTCGCTACGGTCGGTTTCAAAGAAGTGAGGCCGCTGTCGGATTTGGGGAAATACTATACAATTATCGTGATTCTGGTTGGCGTGGGCGTTCTGGGTTTTACCCTGTCTAATTTCACCGCTTTCCTGGTCAGTGGGCAAATTCAGCAATTACTGCGAGCAGGAAGAATGCAAAAAAAACTTTCCAGGTTGAAAAATCACTTCATCGTCTGCGGATCGGGCCGAATGGGCTACGAATCCGTTCGCGAACTAATTGCCGAGAAGAAGGAATTTGTGGTTGTTGAATGGGACGCGGACGTTGTTGTAAAACTGGAAGGCGAAGGCATACCGGTCATTAAAGGTGATGCCACCGACGATGGTGTACTTATGAGAGCGGGGGTGGAACGCGCCAGGGGTCTTTTGGCTGCTCTGCCGAATGATGCCGACAACGTTTACGTTGTCCTCTCCGCGCGTGGACTCAACCCATCTATGTTCATTATCGCCCGAGGCACAGATGAGGCGTCTGAAAACAAGCTGCTGAAAGCCGGCGCCAATCGCGTGATTTTACCTTATCAGATCGGTGGCAGGCGTATGGCTTCCATCCTCGTTCGTCCGGAAATCGTTGATTTTCTCGACGTTATGACGGGTAAGGATGAGCTCTCTCTGCGCATGGAGATCGTCGCCGTCAGCGAAAAAAGCTCGCTGGTGGGGCAAACCCTCGCGGAATCCAATATCCGGCAGGAAACCGGCGGCGCCCTGGTCATAGGGCTGATCCGTGCTCAAGGGCAGATGATCCCCAATCCCGGCAGTGACATGAAGATTCTGCAGGGTGATCAATTCGTCGTGTTGGGCCAGGTGGATCAGATTCAAAAGCTGGAACAGTTAGCTCTTTAAATGGCGAAGATACTATACATAAGCCCGGAGCACGTTTCCGGCATGTTGAACCTTTTTCAGCGCGGTCATCGCGCCCGGGGACACGAATGCCGCTATGTCACTTTTTTCCCCTCCTCGTCGGACTTCCCTGAAGACATCTGCCTGAATCTCCCCTTTATGCCCGATTCCGGCTGGATGAAAAGAATCAAGAGCCTGATCTATCGCCGCTCTCCGGAGATGCTGGGGAGAGAGGATCGCGCGGGATATCCCCCGGTGTGGCGATCCAATACGGCCGCGGAAGCGGTTTTTTTCTTTCTGCGTGATTTGCTGCTTTCCGGTCGGATAAACAGAGCCATCCGCCGCTATGGTCTCGATCAGTTCGACGTCTATCACCTGGATCAAGGTCTCGATTTCTTCCGCAATGCCCGCTTTGTGCAGCGGATGAAATCCAGAGGCGCCAAGATCGTCTGCTTCTATCACGGCACCGACCTGCGTAACCGGGGCGTCATTCCCCAGGTGGATGCCATCAGCGACCTGAATCTCACCAGCGAATTGGATCTGCTGGGCAAACATCCCAAAATCCGTTACCTCCATCTGATTTTTGATATAGAGCGCTATCCGGTTAAGGAAAGGGAGAGTGATCCCCTGGTAATCGGCCATGCCTGCCGGGGTCCGGAAGCGCGGCATTTCAAGGGAACGAATGACGTCATTTCCATCGTAAAAGAACTGGAGCACGATTATCCGGTGAAATTGGATCTGGTTGAGGGCCTCCCTAACGAGGAATGCCTGCGCAGGAAAGCTCGCTGGGATATCGCCGTTGATCAAATCGCCGATCTCGGAGGGTGGGGATATGGCATGAATTCTCTGGAATCACTCGCCATGGGCATCCCCACCTGCACGCTGATGAATCCCGAATGCGATAGATTTTTCTCCGGCCACCCCTTTATCAACGTTGACCGTGATTCTCTCAGGCCGCAGCTCATCAAGTTGATTGAGAATCCCGATTTGCGCCGCCAGAAGGGTCTGCAAGGGCGGGAATGGGTGCAGAAAACCCACAGCATTGACAGCGTCATGAATGAACTGTACCGCCATTACGAAGAAGCCGGCATCACCCTGGAGCCATCGTGAAGTTGGTCTGGATCGCACAGGATCTTCATATCGGCGGAGGCCAGCGGGTCATCTGCGAGCTCGCCGGCAAGTTCGCGGCACGCGGTCATTCCGTGGATATTGTCTTTCCCAGAGGGCGGGGAGGTTTTGAACTGCCTGATGGTGTGGTACCCC
>CAZHMN010000040.1:0-25675 GCA_964533705.1 uncultured bacterium | reverse complement strand
TGGCAGTTAGCTGTTAGCAGTTAGCGGTTGGCTGGTGGTAGGTAGTGCGGGGGCTCGCCCCCGCTTTTTGCGCACCGGTTCATGCGGCAGTCCCCAAGGGGTGGCCTCACCACAAGCTGTCGCACTACCTCTGGTCGGGGTCTGGCCCCAAAGGGGGGCTTTGCTCGGCGACCCCGACTATAAGGTGAAAGACTTCCTACAGAGGTAGCAAGCTACCGCACTACCTCTACCTCTTTTCTTGTTGGACAGGCAGGAATGGGCATAAGCCCCCTTGGCGGCCTGTCCTCCCCTCGTTGAATAACCGAATCCCCAACCCTCAACTGCCAAATCCCAATCCCCAGCTTCAAAACCTGTTGATCAGCCGGAAGTGCACTTTGGCGGTGGAGAGGACGTCGTCCTGGCCTAAGGCGAAGTCGAAGCCCAGGATGCCCAGGCGGGTGCCCTGCCGGAAGCCGACGCCGTAACCCCAGGGCCATTTCTTCTCGGTATCGCCGCCTGACGGTGGGTCGAACTCGTAATAACCCAGATTGAAGAAGGCGTAGATGCGGGAAACCTTATCCAGCCAGAGGCGGTATTCGACGCTGCTCCAGCCGACGAAATGCCCGAAGAACTGATCTTCACGGTAGCCTCGCAGGGAACGGGTGCCGCCCATGCGGTAGAGATCGGGTTGGGAGATGGGCTCTTCGTCGCTGGTCAGGAAGCGTCCGTGCACTTGCAGGTTTAGGATCTGCCGCCCGATGATGGGGTGCGACCAGTTGATGTCGGTCTCGTAGTGGCGGACGTCGGCGTCGGGCAGATTAGCGGAGGATTCATAGTCCTTCTGCGACCACGCTACCGCAGACCGGTAGTAGATACCGCGGGTGGGATTGTCGGGATAGTCGCGGGTGTCATATTCCACTTCTACGCCGCCGCCGCGAGCTCGTGACCGGTAGAGGCCCAGGTATTCACGCCCGGCCGAATCGGGCAGGACTTCCTCCTGGAATAGCGATCCCTTAATTGACAGCACGTCCAGAGCGGGCCAGGTGGCTCCTATGGCGATGCGGCGTTGTAGATAGAGCGAATCCTGTATTTCCTGGCGAAACTCTCCCCAGAGGTTGATGGGAAACCCGGCCACCCAGGGCTCCTCGTAGAAGAGTTCCAGCGCCTGGCGGTATTGGCTGGAGCGTTCCCAGTGGACTTTGGCTTTACGCCCGGTGCCGAAGAGGTTCAGGAAGGACAGATCCAGAAGGCCGGTGATCTGGCCTTCTTCTTCGTCGCCTGCGGGCTGGTAACCGACCACGCCGTCGAAGGAATTGCTGCGGGCTTCCTTGGCCTGGAAAAGAACGTCGTAGCGGTCAGATCCCAGCGGAATCAGGGCCGGCGCAGAAACTTCCTCGATGTAGGGCAGTTTGCGGATGCGCTGCCAGGCTTTTTCCAGGCGGCTGGGGCGGTAAATCTCGCCGGGGACGATGCGCGCCTCACGGGCGACGACCTGGGGCTTGGTTGATTTGAGGCCGATGATGCGAACCGATTCGAGGTAAGCGACTGGTCCGGAAGTCAGACGGGCCTCAACCGTCAGGGAATTATTTTTGAGGTTAAGTCCCTTTACGTCCAACCGGGCGAAAGGATAGCCGCTCTCTTCCTTGGCACCCAGAATATCCCAGAAATCCGATTCCAGCCTGGAGGAGAAGACGGGCTTTTCCGGCTGGGAGAGCAGCATTAGATCGTCATTGATGCCGGTCGTATCTCCCGAGAGTTTCAGGTCTCTCAGGATCAGGCGTTCACCTTCCTGCAGGTAAAAGGTGACGGCGACGAAAGTGGAATCGTCATTTATCTCCCGGTTAATGCTATCAATGCGGCAGAAATAAAAACCTTCGGAAGCCAGTTTTCGCAGAATGTTGTCGGCCGCTTTGTGGAGATTCTCCTCGGTGAGGGGTTTGCCCACCTTCAAGCCCGACCAGGCGATGATCTTGCGCTGGGAGAAGTAGCGGTTGCCCTCGATTTTTACCGAGCGCAGTTCAGGCTGTGCCCCCACTGCTTTCGGTGAAGCGAATACGGCCGCCAGCAGAATCAGTCCGGTGAGGAGTGGCAGATATGTTCGGTGTCCCGGCATCAGAAGAAAGCTCTCACTTCGGCTTGTCCAATGTGGATGGCATCCCGGTCGGCGTCTTTGCTGCCGTTGTAGGACAGGGTTGCCGTCATATATTTTGAAATGCGGTAGTCCAGGCGGACGTCCCAGCGGAAGTTGTCTCCGGGCGGATCACCGGAAGCCATTTCGTAGGGAAGCGCGTCGGTGTCGGTGCTGACGTGGTGCCATTCAAAGCGCAATTCGCCGCGGCCTTTCCGGGCGAAGTTGCGGACGAGGCGGGGTTCCAGACCGTAGCGATAGGACAATAGATCTTCGACGCTGTCCTTATCTCTTTGACCGATCAGGCGCATCCCGATTTCCCACTGGCGCGTCGGCCGGAAAATAGGTTCTAAGGCGATTTCCCATTTTCCGATATCCCTGCTGGACACGTTCGTGGCGCGGTAGGTGCGTACGTCGGTTTCGCGGTTGAGATCGGTTTGAGCTGACCATTTCTCCGAGAAAGAGCGCCTTACCCGAAAACCCACCGACCGCCTTTTAGTTTCCTGACCGCCGGAGAGGTAAAGATTCGAGAGAGACTGCGAAATTTGGCCGCGCAGGCGGAAGGAGAGATCTCGGCGGTGCCTGAAGAGGAACAGGTCTTCTCGCAGCAGTAGATTCCCCTGGAGCGTGGAATCACCCTGAAATCTGGAAAAGTCGAGCCGGTACAGCGCCCAGGTATCCCTGTCCTTGGTTTTTTCATTGAAGTTGAGCAGGGTCTGAGAGGAGAGAAACCGCCAGGGAGAGGGGAGGCGCTCCTGATCCTTTTTGGGAAGGCGGTGAGGATCAACGTCCAGCGACAACGAACCTTCCAGTTCGACGACAGGTTGGAAATCACCGGTGGATTGGGCGACCAGGATGTATTCGCCGTCGGGATCCTCGAAATAGAGATCGCCCACCTTGACGTGAGTTCCTTGCCCCGGGCCGACGTAAACCGGTGTCTGCACTATCGTCGAAACCTGAGTGTTGTTAATGCGGTAATTTGCCAGCAGGTTTATGCTGCGGTGGAAGGGCGCCCAGCCCAGGTTGATTTCGATCAGGTCGGTTCGCGTTTGTGCAGAGTCCGCTTGCTGGAAGTCTTTGGTTCGGTGAGTGTATAGGGCTTCCACGGTAAGATTGTGCCAATAACTCAGTCCCGCCTTGTAATTTCCCGTTCTGGCGGTGCTGAAATCCTTCAATCGGTTCTGGCTGTACTTCTGGTCCTCTCGGAGGGCTTGCGAGACGTCCAGCGACAGGGGGCCGGCGGCGTAGTTCAATCCACCAGTATAGTCGTTAAACAGGAAGCCGCCCAGCGAGTCAGAATAAGCATCCTTTTTGTGTTCCCGTTCGTAACGCACTCGGGGAGTCAAACGCCAGATTTTGTAACTGGCGGTCGAAAGGCCTCGCGTCCACAAGCCGGTACGACCGGAGACATCGGAGCTGCTGCGCACCCAGTCTGCTTTGGCGGTGACAACCGGCAGGTTTTCTCCGGATAGCCGGGTTTCTCCTTCCCAGCGTTCGCTGCGGAAGCCGTCGGCTTCTTTATCTAAAAATCCATATCCGATTTTCGTCCACCAAGGATGGAAAGGTCGGATGGTCATAGAGGCTTCCTGCACCGATTCCTCATCGGAAGCCTCCTCGTCCAGGTCCCACTGCCTGGAGTATTCGACTTGCTGATAGCGGTCGATCTGGGAGAATTTCGAATCAACCTGGCGCGCGTGGGCGTCGAGTTCCAGACGGGAGAAATCATCCGGATTCTGACCGGGGGAGGATTGCCAGTGACCGTCCGCCGACCAGGCGATTCCAACGTTATCGTTGTCGTCCTGATCGGAAAAAGTGTTACGATCCAATTCGGAAACGGCGCCTTCCATCTTAAAGGAGAGAGTCCGGGTAGGATTACCCCAGATTTCGACGTCTCCAAGCCGCCGCCTCTCCGGTAGTGGGAGCCTGCTTACCGGCGCGTAATCTCCTTCGCCCGGGCCCACCCAGGCGTAATGGAATCCCGTGCCGGAAGCCACGCGTTCGTAATCCCCCTGCCCCTGCCCGACGTAGCTGAAGACGACGTTCAGATACCCGATTGAATCGGGACCGACATAGGTGAATATCTCATAGATTTGCCCGCCCCAGGAAACTTCTTCGAGAATGTAATCTCCTTCACCCACGGTTACGGAATCGACTTGCAGGACTTCCGCCTTGGTCGGGTCGTCGCCGGCCATAGCTATAGCAGCGCGGGTTGAGTCGGTGAGGACAAAGGAGAGAGGATTATTGCGGGAATCGGACTCCGAGACCAGTGTGGCGCGCAGTCCCAGGCGATTTTCCAGGATGTGAGCTTCAGCGTTGGCCGCATAAATATCCCGACTATAGGAATCTGCGGAGTACTGGAAATCCACTGTGATTCGCGAATCGGAGGTGATCAGCCGGCGGGGCGTGAAAGTTATCTCCCCGAGCCCGTATTCGATGGTATAATCGTTGTTTTCTCCTCGCTGGAGCCTTTGACCGTCCAACCAGACCTTTTCCGTTCCTGCCAGAACCAATATACCCGCGCGCCCCTCTTTGTCCGTCAAGCGGTAAGGTCCTTGATTGCCCTCCTGGCCGTAAAAGAAGTTGCTGTGATACTGTCCCTTGGAGATGGCTCCGGAAAGCGTCATGCGTTCGTCTCCGGTGCGGCCGTCCAGACGGGCGCCCTCCAGTTTACGGTAGTAACCGGCAAAGCGGGAACCTTCAAACTGCAGATCGTAATCCCCCAGTGTGGCATCGAGATGAGGGCTCTGTACTTGGATCAACACCTTGTCTATTTCTTCAATGGTGGCGGTATTGCCCTCAGGTTGAATCGGCGTGTTTTGATCGGAGAGCAGTGCCAGCACGTCCACATTGCGCCCCAGACGGCCTTCCACCTGGAGGTTCAATCCGGATTCGACGGAAAGGTCTCGATCAGAACCAATGGTGATGCCGCGGACGAGAGTGCCGCTCTTGCGAAGAGAGCCGGTTTCCAGAACGGAGGACCCGGGCAGGCTGGGGGGTAATTGTACGGTGTCGGTCTCGGCTACCTCGTCGGGTCGTATGGTTTGAATGGGAGAGAAATAGCTGGTGCGGAGTTCGAAGGGGAAGACCTGGTAGGTGATTTTGACCGTATCGGTTACAGTTAGGATTCCGGAGAAGCGGATGATGCCCCGAATGTAATCTATGCGATAATCTTGGTCTCGGATCAGTAATGAGTCTTTTAAAGAAACGGTTTCGCTGTCTTCGATGAGGAGACCGTCGGGGAGATTATAGGGTTCGTCGAGACCGGTTCCTGCAATGACCGCCTGGCGATGATACAGGTCGAGAGGGGGTTGCGCTTTTGTAAAAGAAGGCAAAAAGACGATGGCGATGAGGAGGATTTCAAAAGGGGCTCGTCTACATCCGTTCATCGCTCGTCAATGACTTTAAAGCGGTGAATTGTTCCGTTTGAAGTTAACAACCAGAGGTTTTCCCTTCCGAAGGCGAGATCTACGAGGTTGGAATTCGCCGAAATACCGAGTTGAACGGGTTGGAAGGAGGTGGTTTGGCGGGAGATTCGGTCGTAAATCCACAGCAGAGAATCAGAACACACATAGATAAACGAGCGGGATACGGCTAATCCGTTAGGCTGGCCGGCTGCATCAGCTTGCAGGTTGAGAATGAATCCTCCGTATTCGTCGAAGCGAACAACCTGGCCGAGCATATCCAGAACCCACAGGCCTCCGTTGGGATCGATCTCGAGCCGGCGGGGTTCAATTAGCGATCCTTTCACCTGGCCGTAATCTCCGAAGCTGAAAACGGGTTCGCCTGAGGGGTCAATTTTCAGGATGCGGTTGTTACTACCGTCCGCCAGGAAAAGATCGCCGCGCGGCCCCAACGATACCGAATAGGGATTTTCGAATGCCCACTTAGCGGGAGTCCCTGCCAATGTTCGGTATTCGGCCAGGTAGTTCAACTTGCGATCCAGGCGGACGATGCGGTCGTTGCCGCGGTCAGCCACGAAGATATCGAGTCCGGACGCGGCGCAGATGTCGGCCGGATCGGAGAACTGTTCAAGACCGGTGCCGGGTCCGCCGACTTGAGAGAGGGCACGTCCATCAATTGTGAGTTCTACAATAGAAGCCAGTTGGGCGTCAAGGAGATAGGCGCGGTCTGCCGGGCTCAAAGCCAGAGCTACGGGGAGCTGCGGCTTGAAACCATCATAGGGAGGGTGCAGGACAGCGATTTTTTCCAGGCGGATCCCGGCGTAAAGGGGAAGTGTGAAGAGTAAAGTCCCGATGAACAGGAGAGAGAGTTCTGCAGTTCTACCGCCGGGAAATTTTATGGTGGGCAGTTTATGTTTTCTTGAGAGCCAGTTGATAAATTTCAACGTATTTTTTGGCCGATTTAAGCCAGGAAAAGTCCTGGCTCATTCCACGAATCAGTAGCTTGCGCCAGGCGGTCTGATCCTGAAAGTATTTCAACGCCCGTTTAATGGCGTGGAGCATTTCTGTTGAGTTATATTCCTTAAAGACGAAACCTGTTCCATCATCGGGATTCTGATCTACGTCCTTCACGGTATCAGCCAACCCGCCGGTGGAACGGACGATGGGAACCGTCCCGTAGATCATGCTATACATCTGGTTCAAACCGCAGGGTTCATAGCGGGAGGGCATCAAGAAACAGTCGCAGCCAGCTTCAATCTGGTGGGCGAGTTGATTGTTGAACATCAGATGTACTGAGATTTTATCCTTGTACTTTTTCGCGGCCGCGCTGAATAGATCATGATATTTTTGATCCCCGGTTCCCAGGAAGACCATCTGCACGTCGAGTGCCGCGATTTGATCTATAACTTCAGCGATCAAATCGAACCCTTTCTGATCGGCAAGTCGCGATATGTTGCCGATGAGAGGGACCTGGGAATGGAACTTCAATCGGCATTGATCCAGGAGCGCTTTCTTATTATCCAGCTTTCCGCTCAGGGATTTTTTGGAATAGGGATGGGCAATGAAATTGTCGGTTTCGGGATTCCAAACGTCGGTGTCAATGCCGTTTAGGATGCCGTATAGATCACCTCTGCGATCCCGCAGTATCCCCTCCATGCCGTTGCCGTATTCAGGACTGGACTGGATTTCCTTGGCATATGTTTCACTGACGGTTGTGATGATATCGGCGAACTTTATCCCGGCCTTTAGAAAGCTGAAGTTACCGTAGAATTCAACGGGAGAAGTGGGGTAGAACAGGTCTTCCGGGAAGCCTCCAATTTTCAGAGCGGAGGGTGGGAAATTGCCCTGATAGCCCACGTTGTGTATGGAGAGAACCGTTTTAGTGTCTCTGAAAAATTCGTCATCCTTGTAGAGCGTTTTAAGGTAAAGGGGGATCACCGCGCTCTGCCAGTCATTGCAATGGATGACGTCGGGCTGCCAGGAGAGGATTTTGGCCATTTCAAGCGTGCCCCGCGAAAACAACATAAAGCGGGCATCGTTGTCCGGGTAATCTTTGCCGTTTTGAGGATCGACATAGAGTCCCTGGCGATTGAAAAAGTCCGGGTATTCCATGAAGTAAACCTGGACTTTGGTATCCGGAATAAAAGCGGATTTAATAGAAACATGGTGGACTTTATCGCCTAAAGGCACAGCGATGTCACGAAGGCGGATGACTTCACGAAGCTTGAATTTGGTCTCTTTGATGGTTTCGTACTTGGGCATAACAACCCGCAGGTCATGCCCGAGTTGCACCAGTTGTTTGGGAAGTGCTCCAGCGACGTCCGCCAATCCGCCCGTTTTGGCAAATGGTACGACTTCACTGGAGGCGAAAAGGACTTTCAGTTTCTTTTTCGGCATAAATTTATCTGCTCGGGTGGATCTCCGAATCTCGTTTTTGGGGTGTGAGTTAATATATGAAAAATTTTAAATTAAGTCAACCAAAAACTCTTATTTCGCAGATGCGCACCTATTCTTACCGCTCCGTTTTGCCTGGTAAAGGGCTTCATCGGCGCGGTTAAACAGTTCCAGGTAGTTCTTCAGATTTGCTGAATTTTCAGCGACGCCCAGGGAAATCGTTAAATTGCCTTCAGGCTGCTTGCGTTCGTTTCTGAAGCGTTGATTTTCCACCTCTTTGCGTATCTTTTCGGCCACGATCATGCCGTTTTTGGCGTTGATTTCGGGCAGGAGCAGAGCGAATTCTTCGCCACCCCAGCGGGCCACCAGATCCATTTCACGCACCGACCTTCTGATGGTCTTGGCAATTTTCACCAGCGCTTTGTTGCCGGCCAGGTGGCCGTTGGTGTCGTTGTAGTGCTTGAAGTTATCAATGTCAATGAGGATGAGGGAGAGCCAATTACGGTAGCGTCTGGCACGCGTGAATTCTTTGCGAAGTTGATCCATAAAATAACGGTGGTTGTACAAACCGGTCAAGCCGTCAATGGTCGCCATTTTCTGAGCTGCCAGATAGCGCCAGGAGCGGATCAGAGACCGGGTGAGAATGGCACCGCTGGTTATCAGCCATTCTTTCACTTGGGCATCGAAGTTGAGTTTCCTGCGGAAAAAGAGCTTCATGACCCCGTGCGTCCGGCTGCCCAGTACCAGGGGGACCAAAATCCCCCTGTGGAGTTCCATAACCCTCAGCAGTTCCGGATTGTCAATAATGGACTCGAATTTTTGAGGCGTTACAACCAGGGCGCTACGCCGTCTGGTCAGACCGCGCAGGAAGCTGTCTTTCAGTATGATGGATAGCAGCTTACCGCCTAAGCCGGTGTCATTTCGCACCCAGTTAGCCGGCTCAACGTCCTCTTCAAAAGAATTGGTCAGGAACGAAATCTCCAGATAATCGTACGCCATTCGCGCTTTGAGCCGGTCACTGAAGGCCCGAAGCGTTTCTTCGGGTTTTTGCAATTCGCCCAGCTTCTCCTCCAGTTTGAATCCAAATCGGGTCCAGGCTTCAGCTTCTAAGGTCGTCGTGAAGTGCTGGTCAGAACAACGGGCGATGTCAACGCCGAAGAGGTTCCAATCATCCGGGTGATTTTTCTCAGGCAATAGGGAGTTGAAGGCGGGAACTAATTGACTCTTTAGGTCCGAATTTTCAAATGCGTCCGCCAGTGCGCCCAGGCAGCGTTTGATCGAATCTGGAGCCATGGTGAAGATAATATCGAAAAGCGCGTCTTCTCCATCAACTGAGCTCGGAGCCGATTGCATCGAGGATTGAACGGCTAACAGGGCAGACCTGCGACCATCAGTCGCCGCCAAGATCAGCGAGAAATTATTTCGAAAGTTGAGAAAGCGCGTTTTTTTCGAGTGGTAAATAAGCGCCGATGCTTTATCGCTTGAGACCTTCTGTGGCGTATTCTGGGTGAAATGTTCGAAAAGTGGGGCAAATTGAGGATTTGAACAGGAGATAAACAAAAGAGACGAATTACCGTTCCATTTAATGGTATTCAGAACCTCTTCCGCTAACGTGAAAATCTGATCGAGGGTATATCTACCTCGACGAACCGGTTTACCACTGAGTTTTTTAAGCTTTTCTAAGTCCAAATTCAAGCCGGGAATGAGCCATTAATGAATTTCTTAGAATATAAAACAATTGCCGCTGAGGGAGCAACGTTTTTTCTCGTAATTCCTACCCTTTATCTAATAAATTAGACTAAATGATTTTGCCGTTTTTTACGACCTGCTTACCGGCCTTAAAAACGTCCTCTACTAAGTTCATCCCGAAATAATAGGGGATCTGGCGTTCGTCATCGCAGTTCCAGATGACCAGGTCAGCCTGTTTTCCAGATTCCAAGCTGCCCAAACGATCCTCCAAACGAAGCGCGCACGCTCCTCCAAGCGTTGCCGCCCAGAGAGCCTGGCGGACGGTGAGTTTGCAAAACACACAAGCCAGAGTGGTCATCAACGGCAAGTTTTGCGTAGCGGAACTGCCGGGATTAAAATCGGTGGCCAATGCCAGTGTACCGCCTTTTTCCAGGATACGGCGCGCTGGTGGATAACGGTTTAAACCCAGGAAGATAACGGCGCCGGGAAGAAGGGTGAAGACGACTCCAGCCTTCTTCATCTTTTCGATGCCCTCATCCGATATGTAGTCCAGATGTTCGGCGGAAGCGGCGCCTACTTCCGCAGCCAGTTCGGCGCCACCAGTATTCGAGAGCTGGTCGGCGTGGATTTTGGGAATCAGTCCATGCTCTTTGCCTTTGAGCAACACTCGTCGCGATTCTTCGATGGAGAAGACCCCTTCTTCGCAGAAAACGTCGCAGAATTTCGCCAGTCCTTGCTGTGCCGCGACAGGGATCGTCTCATTTAAGACAATGTCCAGGTATTTCTTCCGATCCTGTCGATACTCGTCGGGGACTTCGTGAGCCGCCAATAGCGTCGGCACCAGCTCCAATGGGTGGTTTTCATTGCAGTGCTTTATCGCTCGAAGCTGTTTCAGTTCCTGTTCTGTGGAGAGGCCGTAGCCGGATTTGGCTTCTATGGTGGTCGTGCCGTATTCGAGGAAGCGATCCAGGCGCGGCATCATTCTGGAAACCAGCTCCTCTTCAGAAATGGCCCGAAGCGCACGCACTGATGAGCGGATGCCCCCTCCGGCTGCGGCGATCTCCTGATAACTTTCGCCCAGATTGCGCATTTCAAATTCCGCCGGACGAGGTTCGGCGAAGGCGGGATGGGTGTGGCTGTCCACCAGGCCGGGGGTGATCAACCGCCCGGCGGCGTCCATGAGTTCGGCTCCACGCTCAGCAGCGATGGGGAGGATTTCGGAATCTGCTCCGTATCGAACAACCTTATCATCGAACAGAATGGCCGCTTGCCTGATCTCTTCCCAGCTTCCGTCAGGCTTGGGATTCAGCAGCAGTCCGATATTTCTAATGCAAGTCAGCATTCTCTCTTTTCCGAATCTATAGTCGCTTGTTGATCCCCGTAATTTTCGCCCGAAAGTTGATAGACCTTTTCCATTATGCTATTGACCTGTTGCTGCATTTGATCCATGCTTTTATGATTAACCTGCAGGGGCTCGAGGATAATGGGCTTGCCGATGTTTACGCTCAGGTGGTAAGGCCTGGGAAATTTGGCACCAGGCGGCAGCGCTTTTCGAGTGCCCTTGACGCCCACGGGGACAACCGGGCAGCGGAATTCCTGAGCCAGGCGCACAATGCCAGTGTGGGCTTTGGGACGCCCCGACCCGGTTCGACCGCGAGTTCCTTCGGGAGCGAGGGCCAGAACGCCACCCTCGGCCAGGACCTGACGGGCGGTATGGAAAGCCAGCTTATCGCCTTTGCCTCGCTGAACCGGAAAGAAACCGACGCTTCTCAACCACCAGGAAAGGATCGGAATGCGAAATAAGGAGTTTTTGGCCATGGAATACAGAGGACGATCCACAGCAAGTGCCATGGCAGGGATGTCCATCAAGCTGTTGTGGTTGATGGCGATGATGAACGGCCCGGTTTTGGGGTAGTTTTCACGGCCTGAACACGCGGCTCGAAAGTAGATTTTGCACAGCAGTCGGAGAATAAAGACGGACAACCGGAAGACCAGAGGTTTGAGTTTAGTTTTCACGAATCGCCCATCACCTGTGCTATGATACTGCGATTGCGCGATCTATTGTCGAAATCGATGAAGACGATCTGCTGCCAGGTGCCCAGCAGAAGCTTTCCTGCAGAAAAAGGGACGACCAGCGACGGTCCCAGCAGGCTGGCGCGAACATGCGAATGGCCGTTGCCGTCGTGCCAGGTATCATCATGATGGTAGCGCTGATTTGAAGGTGCCAGCCTCTCGAACGCTTCGGGCAGATCCTTCAAGAGGCCCGGCTCGTATTCGACCGTCGTCAAAGCGCCGGTTGATCCCGGAACGAAGAGGGTAAGGCTACCCTCTTTTAATCCGTATTTGCGCAAGACGTCCTGGGCCTGGGCGGTGATGTCCTGGATGTCGGCGTGGCCTCTGGTGCTAAGGGAAATGGTATCGGTGAAGACGGGCATGTTTAAAGCTCTAAGAACTTGTCATTGGTCTCTTTTTGCAGGACTGAGTACCATCCCACATCTTGATATTTAGGGTGTTTTTTCACCTGGGTATCTTTATGCCCCGTTCCTCGGCCACTTTTATCGCTTCTTCGTATCCGGCATCCGCGTGGCGGGCGATGCCGATACCCGGGTCGTTCGTTAAGACGCGTTCTAACCGTTTCGCCATCATGTCGCTGCCGTCGGCGACGATGACCTGGCCGGCGTGCAGGGCATAGCCGATGCCCACTCCACCGCCGTGATGGAAACTCACCCAGGAAGCGCCGGAAGCGGTGTTCAGCAGCGCGTTCAGGATCGGCCAGTCGGCGATGGCGTCGCTGCCGTCTTTCATACTCTCCGTCTCGCGGTAAGGCGAAGCGACGCTGCCGCAGTCCAGATGATCCCGGCCGATGACGATGGGAGCCTTGATCTCCCCTTTGCGCACCAGTTCATTGATGGCCAGTCCAAACTTAGCCCGTTCGCCGTAACCCAGCCAGCATATGCGGCAGGGCAGGCCCTGGAATTTTACTTTTTCCCCGGCCATTTTGATCCAGCGAGCCAGAGCTTTATCTTCGGGGAAGAGGCGCAGGACTTCTTCATCGGTGCGGGCGATGTCCGCCGGATCGCCGGAGAGGGCCGCCCAGCGGAAGGGGCCTTTGCCCTGGCAAAATAGAGGTCTGACGTATGCTGGAACAAAGCCGGGAAATTCGAACGCCCGGTCGTAACCGGCCTTTTCGGCTTGGCCGCGGATATTGTTGCCGTAATCGAAGACCACCGCGCCGCGATCCTTCAAATCCACCATCGCTTTGACGTGCTGCACCATGGAACGGTAGGCCATTTCGATGTACTTATCGGGATTGGTCTTGCGCAGTTCCAGGGCTTCTGCGTAGGGGATGCCGTGGGGAACGTATCCGTTCAGTTCGTCATGCGCCGAGGTCTGATCGGTGACGAGGTCGGGGATGATGCCGCGCTTGACGAATTCGGGGAAAACCTCGGCGGCATTCATATGCAATCCGATGGAGAGGGGCTTTTTCTTGTCTTTGTATTCCAGGGCGAGTTTCAAGGCGCGGTCGAAGTCGGACTCCATCACGTCAAGGTATTCGGTTTCAAGGCGGCGCTTGATGCGGTTTTCATCCACCTCGGCGATGATGCAGACGGCGCCGTTCATGGTGGCGGACAGAGGCTGGGCTCCGCCCATACCGCCTAAACCTCCGGAGAGCAGCAGTCGTCCGTGAAGGTCGCCGCCGAAATGGGTGTTCGCCGCCGCTGCGAAGGTCTCATAAGTACCCTGCAATATGCCCTGGGTACCGATGTAAATCCAGGAACCGGCGGTCATTTGGCCGAACATGATTAAACCCTTGCGTTCCAGTTCCCGGAAGTATTTCCAGGTGGCCCAGTGGCCCACCAGGTTGGAGTTGGCGATGAGGACGCGCGGGCTCATTTCATGGGTTCGGAAAACTCCGACCGGTTTTCCCGACTGCACCAGGAGGGTCTCGTCGTTTTCCAGATCGCGCAGAGCGCGGACGATAGCCTCGAATGCCTCCCAGGAACGGGCGGCTTTTCCGGAACCGCCGTAAACGACTAACTCTTCAGGTTTTTCTGCGACTTCGGGATCCAGGTTATTCATTAACATGCGGAGGGCGGCTTCCTGCTGCCAGCCCTTGCACGAAAGGTTGGTCCCTCGGGGAGCTCTAACGAGTCGGCGTGACATAGTAGAAACCTCATTTCAAGGATGAGAATGCACCCCTTTGTTTTTGGTTAGGTGTTACGTTGTATATGGACTTAAGTGTGCAATGTATTAGTTAATATAATTTTGCGGAAAAATTCAAGCAAAAAAGAGACAAAAAGCTCACGCGAACCACTGGAACGAGGAGATTATATTAGCCGAATGATGGGTAGCGAGATAGAGTTGGATTACTTCGGCTGTTGGTTCTTGATCGGTTCTATTCCGCGGGATTTCTTTTTTGAATGATTGAGCGCCAACTTGAGAACGTCGTCCACATTGTCCACGAAATGGAATTGAAGTTTTTCCTTGATGTGGTCTGGGATTTCTTCAAGGTCTCGCTTGTTATCTTTGGGGATTAGAATATTCTGAATGCGTGCTCTTCTCGCCGCCACCAGTTTCTCGCGTATTCCGCCGACGGGCAGCACCCTACCCTGGAGGGTTAATTCGCCGGTCATTGCCAAATCATTTCTTACGGGGTGGCCGGTAAATAGCGAGGCCAGCGCGGCGGCCATAGTGACGCCGGCTGAGGGGCCGTCCTTGGGGGTGGCACCTTCGGGGACGTGGAGGTGGATTTCCTTGCCGACCATTAAATCCTGCTTGAGCCCCCATCGGCTGGCATTTGAGCGCAGGTAGCTCAGGGCGATATCGGCGGATTCCTTCATGATGTCGCCGAGATGCCCGGTCAGATGAACGCGTTCCCGCCCCGGCATCCAGGAACACTCGATGGCCAGCACGTCGCCGCCGACCGGCGTCCAGGCCAACCCATAGGCCAGACCGACTCCGGCTTTGCGAGCGGCACTATCCGAGCCGAATTTGGGTACGCCCAGGAATTCTGAATAGTTGCGCCCGGTGACTTTGACGGAGCCCTTCTCGCCCCGGGTCAGTCGCATGGCGGTTTTCCGGCAGATGGCGGCGATGTTTCTCTCCAGGCCGCGAAGCCCGGCTTCCCTGGTATATTCCTGTACGATTTTTTCCAATGCGCGTTCCGTGAATTGGAGCTGGCGGTTCTTTAAGCCATGTTCTTTCAGCATTCTTGGAATCAGGTGGCGCTGTGCGATGGCGACTTTTTCCGGTGCTATATAGCCGGAAAGGGAAATAATTTCGGTGCGATCGCGCAGGGGATGTGGAATCTGGAAAACTTGGTTGGCAGTGGTTATAAAGAGGACTTTTGACAAGTCGAAGTCCAATTCCAGGTAATGGTCGCTGAAGGCGGAGTTCTGCTCGGGGTCGAGCACTTCCAGGAGGGCGGAAGATGGGTCTCCGCGGAAATCGTTACCCATTTTGTCAATTTCATCCAGCATAAAGACGGGATTATTCACCCCTGCCTGACGCATTTTTTGTATGATCCGGCCGGGCATGGCACCGATGTAGGTGCGGCGATGCCCCCGGATTTCGGCCTCATCACGAATTCCGCCCAGCGAGACCCGGACGAATTCGCGCCCCAAGGCTCTGGCGATTGATCTGCCCAGCGAAGTTTTTCCCACACCGGGAGGGCCGGCAAAGCAGAGAATGGGGCCCCGAACGTCCTTGCGAAGTTTTCGGACAGCCAGGTATTCTAAAATCCGCTCCTTGACGTCTTCCAGGCCATAATGATCCTCATCGAGAATCGTTCTGGCGCGCTCGATGTCAATGGATTCCTGGGATGATTCCATCCAGGGCAGAGCCAGAATCCAGTCAATATAGGTTCTCGAGACGGTATATTCGGCCGCGGCCGGGTTCATTTTTGCCAGGCGACGCAGTTCTTTTAAGGCAACTTCCCTGACTTCCGAGGGAAGGTGAATTTCCATTATCTTGGATTCGAGTTCATGGATTTCAAGGGAGCCGTCATCTTCTTCGCCTAGCTCCTTCTTTATCGCTTTTATCTGTTCACGGAGGTAGTATTCCTTCTGGGAGCGATCCAGTTCGTCTTCAACTTGGTTCTGAATCTTTATGGCGAGCTCTTGAAGCTTCAGTTCGCGGTTGACCAAGAGGGATACTTTCCGCATGCGTTCGTCGAGGCGCCAGGTCTCCAGCAGTTCCTGCTTCAGATCCGTTTCTAAATTCAGATTGGAGGCGATGACGTCGGTCAGGATTTCCGGATCAGATACGTTGTGCAGAGCGACTTTAACTTCTTCGGAGAGATTGGGGGAAAGATCAACCAGACGGCGGAAGTTTTCGGCCACACTTCGCGTCATCGCTTCCAGATCCAGCGGCCGGCGACGGTCTAACTGCATTTCATCGACGCGCGCCAGTGGATAGGGGTGCTTGCGCATAATTTCCAGGAGAACGATCCTGCTGATACCCTTAACGAGCAGGCGGATGCTGCCGTCCGGGACTCGGAACATTTTTATAATCTGGCAGCAGGTACCTGTCTTATAAATCTCCATTTCACCGCCGTTTTTGGCGGGCTTAAGCGTGAAGCAGCCGATTAATTTATCCCCGCCCAGCGCGTCATTGATCAGTTGCACCATCGCTTCGTTGGACACTGCCATAGGCACGATAATGTTCGGAAAGACCACCAGTTCGGAGAGCGTCAGTACGGGGAGCACTTCGGGTACAAGGGTTTTTTCCTGAATGCTGGAATTTTGATCAGTGTGGATGGTATTCATGAATTTCCCCCAGTTAAGGTCATCGTCGCGGGTCAGGGCTCGCCGGATCGAAGAAAATGTCATCGGGCTGCAGACCCGGCTTTTTCTTCTTTATCCTAATTAAATAGAATCCCCCCAGATTCTCTATGCGCAGCGAGTCCGGATCAACCGGTTCGGGTATGGTGAAGGTGCGTTCGAAGAAACCAAAATCAAGTTCCATCTTGTAATAACGCCGACGGGCGAAACCCGGAATTTCCTTTCGGACGCCGGATATCATCAATCTGCATCCCTCTAAATTGACCTCCAGATCTTGTGGTGCAACGCCCGCCAATTCTATGAGACAGCCTATCTCCGTTTCGGTTTCAAAGCAGTCCATCGGCGGCAGAAAGCCCCTTCCTGAATGGGGCACGTAACGGCCGCTCTCGTCAAAATAATTCTGCATCAAGGCTTCCATTTCCTCGGAAAGGCCATGGAAGTCTCTCAGCTTGCGCAGGGTTTTTTCTTCAGATTTCACGGTGAGAGGGTGATCCCCGGCGATATTCTCTGCTTGTCAAGTTCAATTATTTAGCGTTATTCCTTACTGTTGAATTTGAGATCCGTTTTTCCAGATTGCGAAGAATGGTTGCTATCATGTAGCCCGCGGCGAAGCCACTATCTATGTTTACGACGGCGACGCCGCCAGCGCAGCCGGTCAGCATGCCTAATAACGCGGATATACCTCCGAAATTCGCTCCGTATCCCACCGAAGTCGGTACGGCGATGACGGGCACGTCCACCAATCCACCCACCACCGAAGCTAAGGCGCCTTCCATCCCCGCTACCACGGCAATGGCATCCGCCCGCATTATCTTATCGTGATGAACCATCAGCCTGTGCAATCCGGCCACGCCGACGTCATAGAGCTTGTCGTAGTTATAGCCGAATGCTTCCAGGGTTTCAGCTGCCTCTTCAGCCACCGGCATGTCGGAGGTTCCGGCAGCGATGATCAACCCCCTAACGTCGGTCATCTTTCTTTTAGCGGGAGATTTTTCCGCTGGAATGATCAGCGTCCGGGCTTTGCGATTTAGCCTGGCTTTGGGGTAGTCTTTCTTCAGGGCTTTGATTTTGGCTTCGTCAAGTCTGGTAATCAGAACGGATCCGCCGTGCTGATGGAGCTTTCCCGCGATGGCCAAAATCTGTTCAGCGTCCTTGCCTTCGCCGTAGATCACTTCGGGAAACCCGCGTCGTAGAATGCGGTGATGATCCACCTTGGCGAATTCTAGATCCTCGAAGGGCAGGCATCTCAGTTTGTCGAGGATGTCCTCTTCGCTAAGCTCGCCGGCTTTGAGGGCGGCCAGCCAGGATTTCAAGGTGTCTTCATTCACCGGCCGGGCTCACTGTAAATTCCTGGTTTAGAAAGAACTTTCTGGAGGTTTCCAGCACCGACTGCGGATCTTCCAGCCGGAAAACAACGGCGCGAAAATGCGCAGCGCCGATTAAGCCTCTGCTGTACCAGCCCAGGTGTTTACGCAACTCCCTGACACCCGGGCGTTCGCCTTTGTCGGCGTAAGTGTTTTTCAAATGCTCTTCGATAACTTCCCACCTTTGATCGGGATCGGGCGAGCTCCACAGTTTGCCGAACAGAGCGGCTTTACATTCGGCAAAAATCCAGGGATTTCCCAGTGCTCCCCGACCGATCATCACCCCGTCGCAGCCGGTTTGATCCAGCATGCGGCGCATATCGTCAGCGCAGTAGACGTCACCGTTTCCGATGACCGGGATTTTAACCGCCTCTTTAACGCGGGCGATCACTTCCCAATCGGCGCGCCCCTTAAAACCCTGTCTGGTTGTCCGAGCGTGCACCGTGACGGCACCGGCTCCTTCATCTTCCGCCCGGCGGGCGGCTTCAACGGCTGTGATACGATCCGCCGCGGGTCCGGATCGCAGTTTCACCGTGACCGGACGTTGAGTAGAGCGGGCGACTCGCCGGACGGCGATGGAAAGGCGATCCAAATCTTCCAGGAATCCTGCTCCGGCGCCGCGACGCACCACTTTTTTGACCGGGCAGCCGAAATTCAGGTCGAAGGCGTCGGGGGTCAGTTTCTCCAATCGCCTCGCAGCATCAGCCAATGCATCGGGATCGTGGCTGAAAAGCTGAATAGCAACGGGACGTTCTTCCTCACGAAAGGAGGCGAGATTCCAGGTTTTAGGCGAATTGCGCTGGATCGCCTCGGCGCTGACCATTTCCGTGAAGACCATCCCCGCTCCACTTCGCCGGCAAATAGCCCGAAAAGTTCGATCGGTGATGCCTGCCAGCGGAGCCAGGAAGAGGGGAGTTTTTACGCTCAAATCACCGATCTTCACTGGGGGCAATATACACGGTGAGTTCGTCTCTTGCAACGTTTTTTTCTCTTAATCTAAGTATCCGGCGGATTAATGGTGGAGTAATGAATCAACTTTCCCCTTATTTCCCCTCTTGGCTGGCGTTTGAGGATGTTTCTTTCAGCTGCTCTTGATCGGAGGCTTGTGTTTCTTCAGCGGGAGGGGTTTCCCTCTTGGGTTTGTTGAGTTCTTCGACGTAATTCAGTTTAAGGAGGCTCAGGGTTTGATTCAGATAGGAGGATTCCTCAGCGCTCAAATTTCCCTTAGTTTTTGCTGCCAGCATGTCCAGCATGTCTATTGATGCAGCAGCGCCTTCCAGGTTGACTTCTGCTTTTCCGGTTTTGGGATCCACCAGTTTTCCCAGACCCTGGAGTGCACTCAGTTGAAAGGATGCCGCCAATTCCATAAATAGGGTGGAATGCTTTTGACTGCGATCGTTTTCAGCCATAAGTATTGCTCCTCAGTTACCCTTCGTTCTCCAAGATGATAATAATAAAAGTCATACGCTCTGGCTCACAAAAAAGCTGTCCCTTGAAACGGAGGCTAAATGAAGTAAGTGTGAAGCTCCATTTCAAGCGTTGGTGCTCTTAATACGAAAAAAGATCATTCCCGCGGTTAGAAATGATCCATGACAGTGGCAATCGGCGATTAAGTTAAATTTAACGCAGGTTTTCCCTTTTTTCCAGTTCACGTATGCGATCTCTGAGTTCGGCGGCCTCTTCGTAACTTTCCCGCTGGATGGCTTCTTGAAGCTGTTTGTTCAGGGTGGCGATTTCGTCGAGGTTCGAGACTTGCGTTTCGGCTCGATCGCCGGTGACGGCTGCGGAATCCATTACCTGCTCGGCTACGAAGATGGGCACCTTTGACCTCAGGGCAAGGGCAATTGCATCTGAGGGTCTGGCGTCTATCTTGACCTCACCCTCCAGCGTTTTCATTTCGACCAGAGCGTAGAAGGTGTTATCCTTGAGTTCTGTCACGGCGATTTTCTGAACCCGCGCTTCAGCGGCATCGAGGAGGTTATAAAAGAGATCGAAGGTCAAGGGGCGGCTGTAGCGCATGTCCTGCAAGAGCAGTGAGATGGCCTGTGCTTCCGCCGCACCGATGAAGATGGGCAGCCAGCGTTCACCTTCTTTCTCGCGAAGGATTACCACGTAACCCTGGTAGGGCGGGCAGACGGAAACGCCTGTGACTTCGACCGGAATCATTATTCCCTCTCTGTTGAATAGATAACCGAAGAAACGCGCTGTATATAATATAATAAAAAAAGGGGTATTGTCAAGGGGTGAGATGATAAAAAAGGAAAAAGTTTGCAAAATGAAGGTCGAACACGAATAATAGAATTTTGAATTTTTTATTGCATAGGGATTGATATTTATATATATTTAACAATTTGAATTCCAAAACTTCAACGGAACACAGGATGTCAAAACGTTGTGAAATCTGCGGGAAGGGCCCGATGGTGGGTTTTTCTCAGAGCCACGCTCATAATCTCAGCAAACGTCGCTGGTACCCGAATTTGCAGCGCGTTCGCGTGCTGGATAACGGCCGCGTGCGCCGTATGCGAGTTTGCACTTCATGCATACAAGCCGGCAAGGTTCAGAAGGCGCGCTGAGCTTCTCCAGCCAATTGGACATTTCAGCCGACCTCACCCGTGCTGGGGTCGGTTTTTTGTCTCCCTTCCTCTTCGAGAACTTCGTCCAGGGCCGACAACAATCCTTCCAGGTCGGATTGCCCCCAGTCGCCTAAGTGGCCGATGCGCAGAGTCCGCCCTTTCAACTTTCCGTACCCGTCATCAATCCAATAGCCCTTCTGAGCCAGAGCTTCAACGATGCCGGTTGTTTTTCGGCCATCTTCGAAGCTCAGACAACTGATGGATGCCAGGCGTTCGCCCTGGGGAGCAAGCGGTACTAACCCTCGACTTAGAGCCCACTGCGTTGTTCTCTCTGACATCCGCTGGTGGCGTTCCCAGCGAGCTTGTAACGTCTCATTCTCGATTCGTTCAAGCTGATACAGCAGGGCGCGCAACTGCGGGATTGCGGGAGTTGCCACCGTCTGATGTTTCTCCCAGCGTTCCTGCCAGATGGTGAAGTCGTGTGCATAGCCTCTGAGTCTGGAGGATTCGCTCCTTTTCAAAGCGTGCTCTGACACGCCGATGGGAACGATGCCGGGAGGCAGAGCCAGGCACTTTTGCGAAGCTCCGACGAGCACGTCCACCCGGGATGAATCCATATACAGAGGGACGCCTCCGATGGTGGCGACAGCATCGAGGATAAAGAGCACGTGGGGTCTGGTTTTCAGAAGGTCAGCCACCGGTTCGACGGGATTGAGCATTCCCGTGGAGGATTCGCCGTGCACCATAACCAGGGTGTCATAGCCCATTCTATCCAGAAGCCGGGCGATCTCATGCTTATTGAAGGTGATGCTCCAGCCCAGACTGAAACCATCCGCAGAAAGTCCAAAATGGCGCGCGGCTGACAACCATCGTTCGCCGAAAGCACCGTTTGCCAGAATCAGTATTCTCTCGCCTGTGGTGTTTGTCAGGGCTGCTTCCATAGCTGCGGAAGCCGTACAGGTCAGGGTAAACACCGGGTGCTTCGTCGCGAATAGCCACTGCAATCGCGGATTGATTTGACTGAGCAGTTCCTGAAACTCCGCCGTATGATGTCCGATGATGGGTTTTGACAGTTGGGCCAGGACGTCGGGATGCACCTCGGTCGGCCCGGGGAGGAAATTTTTCATCCGTTATAGCAGAGTGTTTATCGAATCTATTGCTGCCGCTTTGTGGTCGGTTAGACAGGGTTGCGACGATTGTTTAAGGCGGCTGTTCGGGATGAAAGGCTGCCGGGTGATGAATATAGGTAACGGAGGGGACATTTTCAAGTGAAAAAGGCGGCAACGGACAAGCGAAGGTAGAGACAAAAACCGGAGTCAAACGTTGACGACCCCGGATTTTATTATGCATTTATTTCGAAATTTATCGCAGCATTAAATCCCTCAATTCCTTACTCTTTTCAAGTTCAATTTGCAGCTCTTCATCCATGGCATCCAAATCGCCCGGTTCCAGATTCAGCGTTTGCCATACTAATGGATCCACCTCAGGAATGAGATTGTCACCACCGGAACCGACTTTGTACTTGCGAGCTAGTATATCCGACAAATGGATCAACGCGGTAAGCATGGCGTGATCAGAATCGGGATTAAAATTGTGGTGTTGCCCGACGACAGCCACAAGATTCTCGGGAAGTTTCCAATTCTCGGCGAGATGTTCACCGATTTCTGCATGTGTGGTACCGATGGTCTCCAATTCAGCGCTGTAAAACGATATATTTCTCTCTTTCACCAACCGAGTAATATCCGCCAGTTCATCGTTAAAATACCTATCCAAAACGACTTTTCCAATATCATGGATCACGCCGGCGATAAAACCCTGTTCATCGCGCTCGCAATCAATTCGATTCCCCAAATACCTGGCGATCAGACCACAACCAATGGAATGCTGCCAGAAAGCTTCACGGTTAAAACAGGAATTGGTGCTTTCCCCCCCCATTGCCTTAAAAATGGAAACGGATATCACAACGTTCTTAAGCGTATTTGCACCCAGCAGGACGATCGCCTGCTGCACCGAATCAACAGTTCGCGCCAGGCCGTAAAATGAAGAGTTGATGAGTTTCAGAATTTTCATGCTGATCGCCGGATCGGATTCGACCGCGTTGGCGAGGTCCTTCATGGGCGTGTTGGGATCCCGCATCAATCGCATGACGTTTAAAAAGACGGTTGGAAGGGTGGGGAGATCGCTTATCCCGTACAACCGATCCAGGATCAAAGCCTTCATATCACTTTATTTGTTGAAGTCGCTGTGAGGGTCTTTTACTGGGTGTTAATATTTAGAATTCAGGCGCGTAAAGTCAAGGGAATTTTGCCAGGGTTAGGGGGTTACTTTAACCACCGACCTTGTTAGTCCAAATTTACCTATTCCCCAAGTGCAAATTCCACCTTCTCAAAAAAATGACCGAATTGATTTGACTATTTGTTATTACTGATTGCAGATCAATATCGCCAATCGGATGAAAAGTTGGAATCCGAAGGAGAAAAAAAAGATCGGAATCCGCAACGGGCGAACTCCGATCGAGGGGGTGAGGGGACGAATGATTATTTTCGCATCTCAACGATTGGCCCCAGCACCTTGGATGCTTCTATTTTTAGTTCTTCTTCCATCCCAGCCAAGGAATCTTCATCGAGATTCAGCCTTTGCCAGATCAGAGGATCGAGTTCCGGCACCAGGTCATTGCCGCCCGAGCCAACCTGATATTTGCGAACCAACATATCCGAAAACTGGATGAGGGCGATCAAATCTGCATGCTCATGATCATCATCATAGTCATGATGCTTGGCAATGACTTCGACCAGCTCATCGGGCAGCAGCCAGGTTTCGGCGACGTAAGCTCCGATTTCGCCGTGGTCAATGCCCAGGATTTCACGTTCAGCCTTGTAAAAAGGCACATTCTTCTGCTGGATTTGCTTGAGAACAGTCCGCAGCTCAGAATGGAAATATATGTCCAGGATAATTTTACCCACATCATGGAGGATGCCGGCGGTAAACCTCTCTTCGGTATGAGCAAATTCGATTCGATTTCCGAGATGATGGGCGATCAAACCGCAGCCGATGGAATGCTGCCAGAGCGCCTCACGATCGAAACTGCAGGTCTTTTCGTTCGCTTCCAATGCTTTGATGAGGGACGCGGATATGACGATATTCTTAACCGTATTGGCACCCAGCATGACGATTGCCTGCTGAACGGATTTGACCGATTTAGCTAGTCCATAGAAGGACGAGTTTATCAGCCTTAAAATCTTCATGCTCAAGGCCGGATCGGCCTCAATGGCTTTGGCGATCTCGATCATGGGAGTATCGGGATCTCTCATGAGTTTGATGATATTGAGGAAAACGGAGGGAAGCGTGGGCAGATCGCTAATTTCCATTAATTTGATTAGTATCCACTCTCGCTCTCTCGTTCTCGTAGAAGATAGGACTTCAAGCATATTATATATTCCTTTTATATTTCATAGTGTGATTTTGAACCTTCTTTAGAAAATAATCTAATTCAAAAAAAAACTGCAGTCAAGAAAAGATTATTTTTTTTAGGGGGTGTATTCCTTCCAGCGGTGCTGGATGCCCAGAATTACCCCGACAGCGATCATCGCCGTCCAGAGGAAGGACCCGCCGTAACTCAAAAAAGGTAGGGGTAATCCTGTCACCGGCATGAGTCCGACGGCCATCCCTACATTGATGAAAATATGAAAGGTGAGCATGGAACTCAGGCCGATGCAGACCAGTGCGCTATATCGTCCTTTCGATTTCTGTGCGGCTCGGAAACCACGTGCGACGACAATGAAAAAGAGAGTCAGGACGAACATCGCTCCGAGCAGTCCAAGTTCTTCGCCGACGACGGAGAAGATGAAGTCGGTGTGCTGCTCGGGTAGAAATTTTAGCTGCGTCTGACTTCCCTGCCCCAGGCCTTTGCCGCTGAATCCTCCCGACCCGATGGCGACCTTCGATTGCAGAACCTGATATCCTGAACCCCGGGGATCGGCCTCTGGATGGATGAAACTGACCAGCCGGTTCTTCTGGTACGGTTTTAAATTATTCCAGAGGTGCGGTGCGCTGAAACTGATTCCCAGATTGATCAGGACCAGCAGGATCAGAAAGGCCAGCCTGAATCTGAAACGCCAGGCGAGGAGGACCAAGAGAGTGAAAAAAATCAGGAGGGCGACGGTATGGATTGATGCCAGCGCGGCGCCAACCGGGCTGACCAATACCAGGAGGTAGGCATAGGGCGTTCCCGCCGCGATGACGATGAAAAGAGTTATCGCTGCGAAAATCATCGAGGTGCCGAGATCCGGTTGAGCCATCACCAGGGCGAGAGGGAGCAGTCCGAATGCAAGTGTGCGGAGAAGATGCGTTAGTTTCCGAGGATCGTATTTTTTATCCGTTACCAATCTGGATAAGGCGAGGACGAGTGCGATCTTTGCTGGCTCCGAAGGCTGAAAAGAAAAGACGCCGAGATTGATCCAGCGGGCTGCGCCCTTGGCGGATTCGCCCCAGACCAGAACGCCCAGGAGCATGATACAACAGATAAAATAGAAGAGGTAAGCAAAAGTAAAATGAACGCGCGGTGATAATAGCGCAGCGGCGATCAGGAGGAAGAAGCCGACTAATGCGTAGATAAACTGGCGCTGAAAAAGTTGGGGCAATCCGCTCTGGCCATTCGAGGTGGCGGCGTAAATCACCAGGAGACCAATACTGATCAGTCCGAGCGTTGCCAGCAGCAGCCGGAGATCGAGCTCTTTTAATCTGCCGTAATTCATGGTTTGGCATCGCTCAAGTTTGCGGCAGTTTTTTCCGATTCGTTCGTTTCTGGTGAGGGCCTTGCAGTCGGCACCTGCATAATTTCCAGATATTTAGTCAGCAGCTTGACGGCGATGGGAGCGGCGTGAGTCGAGCCGAAGCCGACGTTCTCCAGGACCACAGCCACGGCGATAATGGGATTTTCGAAGGGGGCAAATCCGATAAACAGGGCGTGATCCTCGCCGTGGGGATTCTGTGCGGTACCGGTTTTACCCGCCAGACACCAGCGGGAGCTTTTCAACCATTTGGCCGTCCCCTCTTCGCCGTTGATCACACGATTCATTCCTTCCCTGATTATTTCGAAATTTTCGGATTTGATGGGAATTCTGGAACGTTCCCTCTTATAAGTAATAATATTACCGTCTTTCTCGACCATCTCCAGAAAGACGTGAGGTTTGCAGCGCAGTCCGCCCGTGGCCAGGATGCCGCAATATTGCGCTAATTGCAGGGGTGTGGCCAGAAGTTCTCCCTGGCCGATGGCGATGTTCAAAGCCAGGCCCTCGCTCCATTTACCCTCTCCATATCGAGCATCCAAATAATCAACGTCGGGTGCGATGCCGGCGATTTCGTT
>CAZHMN010000039.1:16990-26248 GCA_964533705.1 uncultured bacterium | reverse complement strand
GCCAGCCCCTCAACGAACTGGCGCACGACTACGTCATCCGTGCGCTTCACCTCGTCGGGCGTGCCGTCGAAGATGATGATACCGCGGTGCAGCATCACAATCCGGTCGGCTACTTTGTAGGCTGAGACCATGTCATGCGTCACCGTAATGGTGGTCACGTCCAGTTTTTCGTTTAAAGTCTTGATCAGTTCGTTGATGATGTCAGCCATGATGGGATCCAGCCCCGTCGTGGGTTCATCGTAGAGAACGTATTCTGGATCCATGGCAATGGCTCGCGCCAACCCGACGCGCTTCTTCATGCCTCCCGATAGCTCTGCAGGCTTTAGATTTTCGATGTCCGGCAATCCGACCAGCGCCAGCTTCTCGGCCACGATGCGGGAGATTTCATCTTCGGACAAGTCGGTGTGCTCCCGCAATCCCAGGGCCACGTTATCCTTCACCGTCATGGAATCGAACAGGGCCGATCCCTGAAAAAGAACGCCGAACTTCTGGCGGGTACGGTAGAGGTCGGCCTCCTTCATCTGGGTGATGTCTTCCCCATCAATCAGAATATGACCGGAATCGGGCGTCAATAAACCGATCATCAGTTTTAAAAGGACGCTCTTGCCGCAGCCGGAACGACCGATGATGACCACCGATTCTCCCGTCTCGATTCTCAGGTTGAGGCCCCGTAGCACGGGCTTATCGCTGAAAGATTTGGTCAGCTCTTGAATTTCGATCAAGATGCACCCTTCAGAAAAGAATGGTCGCCAGAACGTAATCCAACACCAGAATCAGTATAGCCGATAGGACGAAGGAGCGAATGGTCGCTTTGCCCACACCTTCAGCTCCGCCTGTAGTTGAAAAGCCGATATGGCAGCCGATTAAAGCGATTGTCCCGCCGAAGAAGACCGATTTTATGAGGCCTGATATGGAATCGAATGCGCGAAATAAGCGAGGGATCTCGCTGAAAAATGTATGCGTGGGGATGTCGAGGAAGATAAGCCCCACCGACCAGGCTCCGATGATGGCGATGAGATCGGCGAAGGTTACCAGAACCGGCATCATTAAAACGGCGGCGAAGAAACGGGGAACGGCCAAATAGCGCACCGAGTTGATCGCCAGCGATTCCAGGGCATCAATCTGTTCGGTAACCTTCATGGTCCCCAGCTCTGCAGCGATGGATGCCCCAACTCTGCCTGCCAGGATCAGCGCGGTCAGAACCGGCCCCAATTCGATCACCACCGCTTTGTAGGCCGCCAGGCCCAGAAAGCGGATGGGAACGTAACCTTCGATCTGGTAATTGGTTTGCCAGGCGGCAACGGCGCCCGTGAAGGCGCCCACCATCATGACGATGGGGATAGAATTGTAGCCGATGGAGATCATCTGCTCCAGGAGGAGATGCCGATCCTTGACCAGCCTGCGCGAAAGGAACAGGATCTGCCCCAGCAGAATAAAGATCTCCCCGGCTTCAGCGAAAAATCGTTCGGTGGCTTCTCCCAGGCGGGCTACGGTTTTCTGCATAAAGCTCGGTGATCCGTAGTGTAGAAGTTTGAGTGTCCGGGCAAAATAATCCCCAGATCTTATGAATGATATAGGCTAATATTCAGCGCCAAGGGAAAAATAGTAACGCGGTTTATCCGTCCGATTCCAGTAAGTACGCCAGGCGACGTCCCAGCGCAACAGGAAAATCCCCAGATTGACTCTCGCTCCGAAGCCATATCCCATCATCAAATCTTTCAAGGCCACGTCACCATCCGGTGTACGCTCGGTTCCCTTGAAATTGTCATTGTACCAGGCCCCGGCCGTATCGAGAAAGAGTGCCCCGCGGATGTTGCGCATGTGAATGGGAAGGGGCCAGCCGAGAACCAGATGCTTGATCAACGGATACCGAAACTCGAGGTTCATCAATCCAAATCGAGTCCCCGATGAAGAGTAGTAATCGCCTCCTCGGAATGGCGTGACGAACGTTGAGAAATAAATGTCTTCAATGTCGCCTTCAATTTCGCCCTGATAGCGCCGGTTGATCCAGTTGCTCTCGCCCCCGACGAAGAAACGCATCGGATCGTGCCCTTCAGAATACCCCGCGACACCGCGGATGGCGAAGATGTATCCGTTGGCGATCTTCACGTAGCGCCTGCTGTCCAAAATTACCGTATGAAAATCGAGACCCCAATTCTTTGATCCGGAGAGGTTGATATAATTTTCGAGGTTGGGGCTGGCATAAACGGCCAAACGCGAGCGAGTCCCGTTGATCGGCCCTGTTGATCCCCACAGAATGGTGTCATGTACATAAGCCAGCCCAGGCATGAACACACGTCGCTTTTCCTGATAGCGGTATTCGGCGAAGAACCAGTCGTACGTTTCACGATCAATTCCGATAAAATCCAGACTTCCTTCCAGGCGTGAATACCGCGAGAAGGGGTAATCAGCCTGCAAAGTTATCCCGAAATACCGATCGCGGAAGTAAGTATATTCCCCCGCCGCTTTGTCATACAGGTAGAAGAAATAAGCGTAGTGGTGTGCGCCGATTCCAAAGTTGATTCTTTTCGGCAGATAGAGGTAAACGAGATCAACGTTGGCGTTCTCCAGATCGGAATAGATGTCCAAGCCCACGTAGATTTGATGGTTGCCCAGAACGTCACTGAAGAGCATCAAACCCATCGCCTGGAGCCCGAAGAAGGTCGAATAACCCGCAGTGGCGAATACGATGTCCGGCGAGAAGCGAATCTTGTAATCGTTGACTTTGTATTTGCCATTATCCGCTATATAGTCAGATGAATCGAGAAAGACCTTCTCCTTTTTTTCGGGCACTTTGAAACGGTCGTCAAAGATAATTCTGCTCATGGGAGCGTTTTCAGAAGGCGTCTGCAGGCCCAGTTTTTCCGCCGTTTCCGACTTTTCTTCTTCCTTAGTTGTATCTTGGGACGCATGCGCTCGTGGTGGTTTCGCTTCACCCGGTTCACGCCGTAGTGAAGGATCAAAAGGATCTCGCAGGTAGAAGATATCGTATCCCCCGTCGAAAAAACTGGCGAAGGCCAGCCCGCCTTCTTTGGACCAGGAGGGCTGAAAGCAACCGGTCAACAAGTTCGTGATGGGGTAGTATTCATCCGTAGACAGATTGTGTAAGTAAAGATTATAAACCCCGTCCCTGTCGCTGATATAGGATAGAATGTTCTCACGAGGAGACCATTTCGGCGTCCGTTCGTTTTCCGGGCTGTTCGTGATCCGCTGAATGGTGGACGTCGCCAGGTTAATCATGTAGACGTCCGTCTGGTGGTAATCATGCGCCGACATCCTAAAGTCTTCTGGTGGCTTATCGAGATAGTCGCCACGGTCGCTGATGAAGGCGATGTACCGCCCATCCGGTGACCAGGAAGGATCCAGGTCGGAGAAAATGTCGTCGGTGATCTGCTCCAGATCCCCGCTTTCCAAAGTCAGGGAGTAAATATCGGATTGCCCGTTTTTCATCCCGACGAAAGCAATGCGGCTGCCGTCAGGCGAATAGACCGGCGAAAAAATGCCGTCGAGGTCGTACCTTAGAGTTCGAATGACTTCGGCTTCGGACACGTCTAAGATGTGCAGCGCATCCGATTTGCCCGCTTTGGAGGCGAAGACCAGAAATTTTCCATCGGGCGACCAGGATAATCCGGGTCTGAGCCAGTGAAGTTCCTCAAACTTGGCGCTGGTTTCACCGGAGAGCAGCTTCTTCTTGATTTTCCCGTCAACAACCGACAACAAATAGATGTCGAAGTAATCGCTGCGGTCAGAAAGAAAAGCCAGGCGGTCACCCTGAGGTGAGAGTGCCGGGGAATTATTGATGAAATTCTTGTCCTTGCGGTGGTTGGTGAGCTGTTTGGCGACGTCGGATGGGTCCTGCATTTCGGCGACCGTGGGCCAGTAGTTGCTCTGAAGCCATTTATGCCACCGCCTGGAGAGCTCTTCAATGTCCAGCCCGAGTGCCAGCTTGAATCCCCGCTCGACGTCTCGGGCCGTTTTAATGCGATGCAGCAATTCGGCGATCTTTTCCTCGCCGTAACGCTGGGATATGTAATAGAGAACCGATTGGCCGCCCTTATAATTCAAGAAGCCGCCCAGCTCATTAATAGAGGGGACATAGTTGTTGATCGTGGCGTCTCTCATGTAGAGATCCGAATCCGTATCCCAGCCGTGCCTCGATTCGTATTCTGCCAATCCTTCAACGAACCAGGTTGGCATGGGCATGCGGGATAGCGAAGCCAGGATCGAGCCCATTCCTCCGCCGTAGATCATCTCCAGCATCACCGCGTGCGAGAGCTCGTGATGGGTGACGTGACGGAGCTGTTCATAGGATCCTTCATAAGGGATCACTATGCGATTTTTGAAGAATTCAGTAAAGCCGCCAACTCCCTCCTCGACGGTGGAAAAAGTTACATTGGTACTTTCGAAGGCATTGTGAGAGGGATAGGTGATGATCGTAACGCGTTCCCGCAGGTTATAATTGTATGACTTGGAAATTTCCAGATAGGCCTCTTCGGCAGTTTCGGCGACGAATTGAGCGATTTTATAGCTGTTTTCAGAAAAATAAACGTCGAAGTGCTCGCTCTGAATGTAACTCCAATCCATTGATTGATACTGCACCTTGTTCTTTCCAAATCCCCAGGCGAGAGGCGAATGCAGAGGCGCGAGCATCACCAGAAGAACTGGAATGTAGAAGAGCATTTTTCGAAACGTTATCATCGCACCTTTTCGCGGGTTAATTTAAGTGTACGCGTGCTGTCCGCCAAAGAAGTAGTTCCCGAAGAATGAGAGCAGCACCATCAGGAAGCCGAACACAGCCAGTATGGCGGCCTTCGAACCCTTCCATTGCCGATTATAGCGAGCGTGGAGAAATCCCGAATAGAAGAGCCAGATGATCAGCGACCCAACCTCCTTCGGATCCCAGCTCCAGAACGATCCCCAGGCCTGCTCAGCCCAGATCGCTCCAGCGAATAGGGCTCCAACGGTGTAAAGAGGATACCCCAGCGCAATCGCTTTGTAATTGATTTCATCCAGCAGATCCAGATCCAGCTCCATCTTACTAAAATAGGAATGGTTCAGGCCTTGGAATAGCGCATAGCAGATAAAAAAGCAGGGCCACGTAAGCACCAGAACCACCCCGAAGAACTCGAGGATCCGCAATGGGCTGCGGGGAGTGAGTTTGAATAGCTCACCGGTGTTGCCCAGGCCGGCGAGTAAGGCGGCCAACAACACCGAGAAGACGGTTACCGCGAAGAGATTTGAGCCAAAGTGGCTGTCATCCCCTTTCTTCAGGTAATAGTTGTACACCAAAACCAGCAAAAGAGCTCCCAGTGGAAATCCCATTCCCAGGGAGATCATAAAGGGCCCCCACCCCGTTAGGGTACCCCCGGCCAAGTTGAAGGAAAAGCTCGAGAAAGGATTAAAACCGATAATCTGAAATAGTCCGTGCAGGATCACCGGAAAAAGCAGAAAACTTCCCAACCACCACCCCAGAGAAGCACCGTGTTTAGTGGGATTGTTCTCAAATTGATATGTTCTTATCAGGTAGAGAAAACTCACCGCGCAGGCGACCACGAAAGCTCCGGATCCCAGAGCCGCAAGAGTGACGTGAATCGTGATCCAGTAGCTCTGTAAAGCCGGCAATAGCGATTGGCTGACGTCTTTGGGCAAGAGCGAAGCGGTAACCATCAACATGAAGACCAGAGGGGCGATAAAACTGCCCAACAAAGGACGTCCGTACCGCCAGATCAATACCAGCAAGATAACGACGGCCATCCAGCTCATCAGCGACATGTACTCGTACATGTTCGAAAGGGGCACGTGTTCGGAGGTTGCCCAGCGGATGATGATAGCGATGGTCTGTGGAACGAGCCCGAAAGCCATCAGAGCGGTGGCGATGCGCCGGATGGATTCCTTGCGAAAGGGCACGTAAGCCGTGAAAGCGAGAAATCCGCCGAAATAAATAAAGAAAGCCACGTAAAAAAGCTTTACGTCAAGGGACGTCATTAAACCTCCGGTTTTTGGGAGACTCTGGTGTGCTAAACTGCCTTTTCAACTCGGTTCTTTGATGGTTATACGAAAAAAACGGCTATCGGTTTACAATAGTTGTTTGCATACTGTCGGGAAAAACCTGACAGGTGGCCGTGCAATTGCTGCCGTCTTTGTCACCGTCTTCGATGCCTATCCCCAAAAGAGTAACTTGCGTCGCTGTTCCCGCCACCGATACGCTGAAAGTGCCGATTTCGTTGTTCGGGATGTTGGTCAATAGCTCAATTCCCTGTGCGTCTGCCGTTATGCCGCTGAAACTGTGTCCCCCACCGCCCAGCCAGATGGGCGTTCGATAGTACTGTTGTGCGCGAACCCCCAGCTCTAACAGAAACGCCGTCACCCGATCGAGATTTGCCGCCGCGGCATTCTCATTGTACAGATTCACGGCGATAACAATGGCCAGACCGATAATAATCAACACCAGAACCAGCAGCAATAGTTGCGTCGATCCCACTGCATATCCCCCCTCAGGTTTTTTACCTAACCGACCGAAGCAGGTTCCATCATTCCCCCAGGACTTTTATGATGAGGCGCTTACGCCGCCTGCCGTCGAATTCCGCATAGTAAACCTGCTGCCAGGGACCGAAATCCAGCCGACCGTTGGTGACGGGCACGATCACCTGGTGTCCAACTAACAGGTTTTTCAAGTGAGCATCCCCATTGGTCTCGCCCGTCCGGTGGTGACGGTAGTCGGCATAGGGCGCCAGCTTTTCCAGCCAGTCGTCAATATCCTGCAGAAGTCCCTCTTCGGCATCGTTGATCCAGACACCGGCGGTGATGTGCATGGCGCTGATGAGCACCAATCCCTCTTGCACGCCGCTGCGATGCAGAATCTCCTCTACTTCGGAGGTGATGTTGATATACTGGCGCTTGGTCGGAGTGTTGAAAGTCAGGTATTCAGTTAGACACTTCATTCACAAAATGGATTTAATGTCTTGTTTCTTTTTACCGTGTTGAGAATGATACGAAACTTCTGGACTAAACGCAACTATTTTAAAGTCAAATTATTGCTAATTCGACAGAGGCGAATTGTGAGGAAAGAAAAACCCCGCCTTCTTTGGACGGGATTTCTCAATAATCAGGGATTTATATTGAAAGGTCAGTTTGATCAGGCAGCTTTCAAGTATTCGAGGAATCCGTACATCAGTTTTCCTAAGTTGCGGTCTACGAGGGGCAAATTCTTCCAGAATTCCAATCGGGTTAGTGCGTTGGTGCGGTCGGATATCATTTTCAGCGAAGCAAAGGGGATTTTTACGCGGAGAGCGATCTGGGCTAAGGCGAAGGCCTCCATGTCCACCGCATCAACCTGATGCTGTTCGGCCAGGCGAACCCGGTGTGATCGCTTGACGACCGGCTCCGGTGACGTCAGCAGGCGACCACGCGAGAATCGTCTGTTTCTCTCACACAGGAATGCGCTGATGGCTTCGGTGATCTGAGCATTCGTTTTTAACACTTTGCCCGTTGTGGCGTCGGCGATTTCGTCGGCGAGGAAAGCATCCCCAAGTTTCAAATTCTCATTGATCATTCCCGCCGAGCCGAAATTGATCATACAGTCAATTTTATAGGTCTTAAGAAGAGTCTTTATGGCGCCGGCCGCCCTTTCAGGCCCGATGCCGGTTTCCAGAAGGATAACCCGATTCCCCTGGTGCAGCCAGAGGTAATGCTGCCAGCCCCCCAGTGGCAATTTTTGAACCCGCCCCATATAACGCCGAAAAGTGGAAAATTCCATGGCGTGTGCTGCAGAGATGGCTATATTCATGAAATACCCCTTCTCAGAGCTGAAATCATTTTTCCGATCCCGGGCAGAGGGCTATTAGATATCTACGATTTCGTAAAGAGAACTTCCGATGCCCGCCGTGGCGGCGATCTCGAAGTAGCGGTCGGTGCTTATTTTGGGATAGATGGGATGAACCTTATCTCCGCCCGAATGCATGCCGTCCGAACCTTCCAGCTTCGATCCCGGGTAACCCGGCGAAGCGGTGATCAGATCGAAGCTGGCTTGATCGAGTGCGACCGGATCCTTTCCCGCCAGAATGCCAAGATCGGGAACGATGGGTAGCTCCGTCTTGCTCCAGCAATCACAGTCGGGCGTTATATCCAAAAGAAGGTTGATGCCGAAAAATTTCTTCTGCAGACCCAATAATATAGCTGCGGCTCCATCTACGGTAGCTTCGTATTGAGCCAGATGACGCGGCGTCGTCCCGCGGGCGTCGTGCATAGCCGTCTTGGTGGCGATGTCCACGCAGCCCATCCCCATGTTTTTAATCGCCGCTCCGATGGGGTACTGGAGGTGGAGTGTGACATGGGCCAGGGAGATTATAACGTCCGCATCGTAGATTTCGCTCGTCACGCCGATTTCCTTAAGGCGCCTTCCTTGGGGAAAATCAACTTTTATGGAGCGATCTCCTAATCCTCCCGAAATGATCAGGGGGCAGCCCAATACTTCTGAAGTGAAGCCGTGCCGTCTGGCGACGCCGTAATATTCCCAAGCGGTGTGGCGCGGTGAACGGTAGAGCACCACCGAGTCGGTGACGAACGGTTTGGTCTTGAGTTTTTTCAGTGCATCAACCAGCATAACCGGAAAGATGGGCCGTATGTAGCGCACGTTGCCCGGTTCACCGAAGTGCATTTTTACGGCGACGAGATCGCCGGATTTGATCAGGTCGGGGAGACCCGCCTTATCTAAGAGCTGGGGAAATTTCTGTCCCAGCCCACCTAGGCGGTCCACTCGAGGTGAGATACGGAAAAGCTGCGCTTTGGGCATTGTACCAGTTGTCAGAATTTCGCCTTTTTAGGCGTGCGGCTGATTCGGAATTGAGGCTTTATCGGCTGCCCCAGGTAGCGCGGGCAGGTCTCGAAAGCTGAGAAACAGTAGGACGCCAGCCACCGGCCATCCTGAATGGAAATTTTGTGGATGCGGCGGCAGGTGTCACGATTGGAAAGATAAGGACAGGCCGGAGAAAATTGATGGTGAATGTGGCCTTTCTCCACCGTGAAGGGCACCGCTACCTCAAATGACGTGGGGTCAAAGATAAGTAATAAAATGTCCAAATGCAAGGATTTTTTTCGAGTCATTTTTTTGGAATTTGAGTCGAATATTTGACCCTTGATAGTTTACCGTTTTTCGTAACAGGATTTCCCGGTACACCTCCCAAGTGCAATTGAATTTCTTTCGCTTGACAATGGCGTTGTCGAGTGATATTTTCATATCAAAGCGAAGGATTACTATCA
>CAZHMN010000039.1:0-16890 GCA_964533705.1 uncultured bacterium | reverse complement strand
CATCTGAAGTTGGATCCACTGGGAGAGGAAAAGGATAGTCCCCTCCCCGGGCTGGTGCACCGTTATCGGAATCGAGCTCTGCTTCTACTCACGGATCGTTGCGCGGTCTATTGCCGTCATTGCAACCGCAGGCGCAAAGCCGCCGGGATAGAGCAGGATGCCACACAGGAGCAGATTGCCGGTTGGCTGACATATCTGACCGGCCATCCCGAGGTGCGAGAGGTCATCCTCTCCGGCGGAGACCCGCTGACGTTGACGAATGCCCGCTTGAACGATTTTCTGACTCAATTACGGAAAATTCCCACGATCGAGATCATTCGCATAGGCAGCCGCACTCCGGTCGTTCTCCCCTTCAGAATCACGGAAGACCTCTGCAGAATCCTCAGCAGACATCATCCCCTCTTCTTGAATATCCACGTCAACCATCCCGCAGAACTGACGCTCGAAATGAAGCGAGCTTGTGATCGCCTGGTCAGCGCTGGTATACCTCTCGGCAGTCAAACGGTTCTGCTGAAAGGAATCAATGATGATCCGAATGTCCTGAAAATACTATTCAGCAAACTGCTCACTTTCAGGATCAAGCCCTATTGTCTCTACCACTGCGATCCAGCGCGAGGGACGGCTCATTTTCGCACCACCATTGCCAAAGGGAGGGCTATTATGGAATCTCTATTGGCCGACCTTTCTGGTCTGGCTGTGCCGCATTACGTCGTTGACGGGCCGGACGGCGCCGGGAAAGTCCCCGTTTTGCCGGATTATATTGAGAAGACCTTTGCCGGGGGCGTAATTCTACGCAGTTTGCAGGGCAGAGTGGTGCATTATGTGGATGATGAGGCTGAAATGGGAGGATGAGAAACCGGCTTCAAAGAAAAGTGCGATTTTGACACATAGGATAGCCTTTAGCGAACGCTGGATTATGAAAAACTACAAAACCCGTTACCAAGGGTTGAGTAACGGGTGTATCATTTCGAGTTCGACCACTGACTATGCTTCTACTTCTGACGCATGGGTCTCTTCTACGCTTGATTCTGAATCCGATTTATCCCTTGGGGGGAGATTGACCTCAATGGGAATCACCACCGTAAATTTGGCGCCCTTGCCCGGTGCTCCGTCTACTAAAATAGATCCGCGGTACTTTTTTATCAACTGATAGACACTGGACAAACCCAATCCCGTGCCGGTTGGGCGTCCCGGCTCCCCTTCACCGACGGGGGGCTTGGTGGTATAAAATGGATTGAATATCTTATCCGCTTCTTTGGGATCCAAGCCGCAGCCGGTATCTTGGAACTCAATGGAAATGTTTTCGCGATCATAGCGGGTTCTCACCGACAGTTCTTTAACCGGCGAGTCCACCATGGCGTCAATGGCGTTGTTGACGATATTGAGGAAGCACTGGGAAAAATCGCTGTAAACACCGTAAATATCAGGCAGGCCCTGGGCGAAGTCGTACAGCTTGTTGATCCTGTGTTTAAATTCGAGATTCGCCTCCAGGAATTTTAATTCGTTCTGCAGAAGGCTATTTAAATTAATCGGTCGCCGGCGGCTGTCCTGTTCATGGCGGCTTTTGATCATCATATTGCTGATGATCTCCTTCATCCGTTCTGCTTGAGACAGGATCATGGGAATGTCTTCTAATTCCGGATACCGGCAGTAGAGCAAATCCAGGTAGCCGACAATTACCGACAGCGGTCCGTTTAAATTGTGCGCGATACCGGAAGCCAGAACCCCGATCTCCGAAAGTCTGTGTTCCTGCTGAAGCTTGTGCTCCAGAGATCTCCACTGCTCTTCCAGCCGTTTCGATTCGGTCTGCTCTCTGTAATTGACGATGATACCCTGGAGCTTCCCGAATTGATCTTTGAGAGCGGAAAAGCGTATTTCTATCCAGCGATCGCCCTGCCAGTGTTCCAGGATGCGGAGGTCTTTATCTGGATTGGACTCGATTTCTTCCAACAATGAATGAACGCGCTGGCGAATCTGAGGCGGGTGCAGATCGAAGATTGATTTTCCCAGCACCTTCTCCCGTTTCTCACCTAATAGTTTTTCAGCCCGTTCGTTTAGCTCCACCACGAGTCCGTCAGAATCCGCGAAAATCATTCCTTCCTGTATTGATCTCAGAATCGCCTGAAGGAGATAGCCGTCCTTTGGGAATTCCACACCGTCGGGACTAGATTTGGCGGCCTTTGCCCCGATCTCATCTTTTGATTTTGCGCCCCGAATGGGCGTTTTCACCATGAATCCTCTGTCTTTTGATTGATTCATGGAACGATTTTTATGTTGAAACACTGCCCTTCACTTCGTTGGGAAAACAACGCATACCATAGCTCAAACACGCATTTGGGATGTTCGAATTGTATCAAAATTTATTCAATGCAAAACAATATACCGAATTCAGGCTTATCTGTCAACATTTTTTGATCATTTTAAGGGGCACTTATAGCTCGGCCAGCACAAGAGCCTGTAATTTCCTGTCCTCAGTCTCTGGTTCGTTTCTGGGTTAGCCACTGAAGGGCTATTGGGGGAGGCTGATCTAAGCGATCTTTAATTGGTCGCGTTCTTTCATGAAGACATGACTGACGATTTTCTGGTGCTCAGAAGGTCGCAAGTCTTCGAAACGAATGGACATCGCCCACCGATCCATTCGACTTCTACGCTTGGAACGGATCACCGTGCCGCGCACGATCGGCAGACCGTAGGTCCTCCCGGGATCGAGATTGATGAAGATTCCCTTCGTGCTGGAAAGACTTCGGTGGAATATGATAGAAGCACCGCCTCCTGAAATGTCCTCCAGGCGCGCTCTTTCCGGCATGCGATTATCTATGATTCGAAAAGGATCCTCAGCTTGACGCATCTGTTCGTCCATCACCCAGAGGCAGATGGTGCGGTCGTCGTCGACGCGGAAATCCCTCCTTCTCTGGTCTCGTCGCAGCTCGTTGCAGTGACTGAGCCGGATGTGTTGCCCTTCCTCGTTCGAAGCGGTGCGAAGAATGCTACAGGATCCCGAGTAGCGGGCATCGCCCGTCCGACTGAAATGAATGGACACCTCCTTTCCCGCCCGGAGGCGGATGGAAGGCCTTCCTGCCTGCAAACGAACCGTAAGCATGGTTTCATCAACGTAAACCGTGCGCCCTTCTAAAAAGACATTCGGAGCGATGGCGATATAGAGGAGTTGTCCTCCGGGCAGTTCTCGAGTTGAATTCAGGGCGAATCCACGAGGTGGCGGCCTGAATCCCAGCTTATTCCGCAGAGCGCTTAGGTCGGCATTCAGTTTCTCCTGTTCATCGTCATCTCCCGATTGCAACACCCGGAACGCGAATTGATCGAAAGAGATGTTGGATTCGATCAAGCTGGTATCCACCTCTAAGCCGACTTTTATTGCCGAATTGATGAGGAAATTGACCTCGTCAGGCAGCAATCCTTTGTTGCGGCAGGCGAGCATAAACTTGCGCCTCGTCACCCGCTTGCGTTGACCTTTTGCCTTCTTCTTTTCCCAGATGTTTCTCGTAATGAAGGCGATCACCAGGCCCGCCAGGAACAGCAAAGCCATCAAGATTTCCAGATTCGTGGCGCCGTAATTCTGAAATGCTTCGACGAATTCCCGGTACATTTCCGTCCAGTATTATGATTGGAGATAATCCTTCCTCTTTTCTATCGGCAGGGCAAGTCATTATCTAAAGAATATTTGTGCAATAACTTCCAGGATGCCTAAACCGGTTATTGGCATAAGATAAATGAATCGGCCCTAAAAAAAGCCCCGATCCCTGGCTCTGGGTCGGGGCTATATATCCAGGTCAATTTATTTCACAACGGCGACTCTCATGATGATCTGCTCTGTTTTGTGCCCTTCGACCATCAGTTTTATGAAATACATACCACTGCTCAAACTTCCCGGCAGGATGATCTTCCCGGTTCCCTGCATCTGCCAGCCCAGATCGGCCGAGCGCACTCGCCGGCCCAACGCGTCGAAGAGCTCCCACGAGAGTCGCCCTGGTATCGTCCAATTATAGGCCAAAATACCGCCCGGTCCCATCCGGCCATATAGTACCGGCCCCCGGTAAGGGGACAACTGCACCGGGGGAACGCTCCAGTAATCCAGGACGATGGCGTAGTAGCCGCTGCCTTCGCCGTTCAGAGTCAACGTTTCCAGAGCAGGATCATATGACCAGGACGCGTATATTCCTCCATCTTTCCTGATTTCAAGCGGCATCGAGGGGACGCCTTCGATGATCAACTGAGAAGGCTCACTGTCCAGGATATCCCATTGACAGAAGAAAGCATCCGTGTTGAAGTTGAATCCGACGGAAGGTAGGTCGAGCGAAGCAGAAGCGACATTCCTTATCATTGTGAATTCGAATTCGGGATAAACTCCGTCAATTGATCCTTCGAAACGGGCGAAGGATTCAACGGGATTCCTCATGGTGACATTCGCCCAGTAGTACTGTCCTTCTTCGTCGGCGTTGACGGAAATGATGGCGGGGTAGCGATTCAGGGTGAAATTTTCGAAGAAATCGCAGATGGGATCTTCTTCGCATCCGCCCCACCCGTGCCCAGGCAGGGCCGATTCGTAGATCACCACGGTATCGGCTAATTCGACCATGACGTCGTAAAGATCCTCAGCGTGACAGCGCCAGACCGAATCGGTCCAGGCGTTGCCGAAGGTCAGGTATAGCGGCAGGTGCAAGGCGTTAAAATGCATACTCTCGCTGGAATCGGCGAAGTAGATGGCGGAATTGCGGTGGTATTCGTAGGGCACTTCTTCGGGCATGCCGCCGAAACTGGCGATCATGGTGTTGTTGATGCCCTGCTCGTAATAGCGCCGCTCGCAATCCTGAATCCCCGACATGGACGCCGCCGCAGCCACCATCGGGCCTTCCGGATCGAGGTGATTGTTCGAGAAGATCATCGCCGCGGCGCCGCCCATGGACGATCCCACCATGAAGATGCGGTTGCTGTCCACGCTTAAGGTGTCCTGAATCCAGCGGATCATGTCCACCACGTGAGACTGCGTGGCGTGGTTGTTCCAGTGCGTCGCCGAGGTGCCGTAATGCGACGCCGCGATCCAACCTCTGGCGTTGGCGATGCTATCGAAATCGGTCTGGTATTTGAACTCTGTATGGCTGCCGCCCCACTGGTGCCAGCCGATCAAGAGCGGGCAAGCGATGCCCGGCTGATAGCCTTCCGGCACCTGCAGCCAGAAGGTCTCGGTGGTATCCCCCAGCGTCGTCTCGATGGTGATGACGTATTCCTGCTGAGCGCCGCAGAACACCGGGAAGACCGCCAACAGAAGATAGTATAACGGGATGCGGTGGGTCATGGAAAGTATTTGTTTGTTATGTCTGGTGTTGTTTTGAGACTGTTGAAAAAGTCACTTTAGAGTCATTCCTGCGAAAGCAGGAATCTATTTAACATATTGATAATTATGGTATTTCGTTTTCGCTGGAGTTACCTAACGGCCAAACATATATCATTATGCAACAGTCTCATTTTAACCGGGAATTCGCAAGGTTTCTTTCAGAACAATCAGGATTTTAAGATTCTCTAGGTGTAGGGCGGGGGTACTTCCCCCGCCATTCACATTTCCGTACTCGGGGTCGCCCCTGACCCCGACGAGTATTATCGTAAAACGACAATCCTCTGCGCTGTAATCTGTCCTACCGTCTCCAACCTCACAACGTACACCCCGCTGGCCTGTGACGACGCATCCCAGTAATAAGTATGCACCCCTGGCTCCTGTAGTCCGCCTGCGAGGGTCGTAACCTTTACGCCCAGCATGTTATAAACAGCCAGCGTGGCCTCCTGCGGGGCGGAGAGGGTGAAGCTGATCCAGGTGGTAGGATTGGCCGGGTTGGGATAGATCTGAAGTTTAATAGAGGACGGTATTGGGGATGTCTCTTTTGCGATACCGCTCCAGGCAATGTAATGGGAGTTCATCGTCCAGTCCTGACCGTAGTTGGTAGTGTGATGGATTTCGATAGTGCAACCTGCGTATCCACTAATATCTTCTAAAAGGAAATATAATTCTCCAGGATTGCCACCTGATGCCAAGCCGTGAGCCCAGGTGTAAGGGTGTGGAAATATGGATATAACTTCTGCGCTATTCCCATAATCGGTGATCCGCCAGATCCAATGATAATCTTCCTCTATACCAAAAATTTCGCCGGGTACAGACCCGTTCGTGAATTGAGTTGTAACTACCATCCCTGTTTGAAGTAGTAGATTTGCCTGGTATGTGAAATTCTCCCCATAGTCAGAGCTATAATACATGCTCCCGTATGGACTCCACAGATAAACTTCTCCCGGAGTGCTGCCAAGGGCAACCTCACGAATATATGCGTCAGTGGGAAATCCGTTGGTCGAGCAGGAGATATAATCTGAACCAAAATAAGTGCTTCTCTCTAACTGATAATTTTGCGGATGTTGCATGGGGCGATAGACTTCACCTGAAATTACACCGGATGCCGAGCTAAATATATTACTCGAGATCCCGTAAACCACATTTGTAATTTCCCAATCGAATCCTCCATTAAAGCTGACTTGCTGCGTGCCATTGTAAAAGTTATTAGCAATGCGGTACAGACTCTCTTCTTCAGCATCAGGTAGCAATACCCCGAAATTTTCCAGAAAGGTTCTTCCTCTAAGCTCGATGTCTTGACCATAATTTGAGCTATAGTAGAATCCGGTCCAACAAACAGGAAAATCTGGATGAGGTCCGACGAAGTAAATTTCACCCGGCTGACAGCCGCAAACTATCAGTTGCGGGGAACCGAAAACATCTGATGCTATGAGCATCAGCATGAGCAATAGATTTAAACGTTTCATGGTGGACCCCTTATTATTTGGAATTTATTTTCAAGTTATAGCAGAATATCCGACTATTTCAATAGAGTAATTTTTTTACACCACCTCCTTTCATTTGTTTGGAGAGTCAGCACGTGCATACCACTGGGGAAATTCTCCCCATCAAAGAAGATCTGATATTTCCCCGGCAATTGGAAGCCAGGTCGGCATTGCCAGAGCTGTTGACCCATCAGAGTGTAAATATTCAGCTCGACAGATTGGGCTAAGGGTAAGTTGTACTCGATGGTGAAGGAGGGATTGGCCGGATTGGGATAGATCTGAAGTTGCTCATTGGATGGCAGGGGGGACACCCTTCTTTCTACCCCGTTATATTGCACAACATGCTCGTACATGTCCCAGTCCTGACCGTAGTTGTTGGTATGCCAGATTTCCATCACGCCGCCCGGGTAAAAATCAGCGTTCACTGCGTAGAAATAGACCTCGCCGGGTTCCCGCCCACTGGCTATGCTACAGTACCAAGAGATGCCGTGGGGGAAATCGGCGATCACCTCAACGCTGGCTCCATAATCATAAATTCGCCAGATCTTCTTATAATCATGATAAAATGCGTAAATCTCACCTTGTTCGGCACCGTTTGTTAGTAGCGAATAGCACATAATCCCTGCAGATTGGTTAAGATTCCCCAGGTAAGTGAAGTGCTCAGCATAGTCAGAGCTGTAATAGAGGTTTCCCTCCTGGGCCCAGATGTAAACTTCTCCGGAATCAACTCCGAGGGCTACAGAGGCCATCCCTAATGTATCTGGAAATCCCAAACACAGACAGGAGTCATAACTAACGCCAAAGGATGAGCTTCTTTCCAAAAGATAGTGGTAGGGTATTTCCTTTTGACGATATACTTCCCCTGGTATCACTCCGCTCGCGTAATTTGGGCAGGCTGTGATTTCCCCGTTTACCACTTCCCAGGAAAATCCGCCATCCTGGCTTAAGAGATGATCATAATACGGATAACCGTACAATAGGCGATGAATCGTATTTCCCTCGGCATCTGCTAATAGCGCACCGAAATCATTTTCCGTCACTATTGAATCGCGCAATTCGATATTTTCACCGTAGTCCGAACTGTAATAAAATCCCGCATATCCCCAGTATGCTGAATGAAATCCAATAAAATAAATTTCACCCGGTTGCCAGCCGCAAATAATGATTTGCGCGGAGCCGAAAGCATTGGATGCTATGAGCAGTAGGATTATAAGTAAGAGGGCAATCCTGTGGTAGATGCGGAGGGATAACATGGGGATACCTCCCTAACAAAAGAGTTCTTTGAAATATTCACCATAGTGTCATTCCCGCGCAAGCGGGAATCCATCTAATCGCTTGATTTATTTAGACTCCCGGAGCCTAAGCCCCACTTTGGGGTTTTTGCGGGAGAGACAGCTTTGGCGATCATATGCAATATTTCAATGCTCTCAATAAAAGGACCTTGACCCACTTTGGCATGCTACTGCTATCACTTCAGCAACAGCATCTTGCCGATACCGCTGAAACAGCCGCCGTCTTCAAGCCCGGATGCCTCAATGCGGTAAAAATAAACTCCCGATGAGAGGTCTAAGGCGTTAAAACTGACCTGTTCCTTGCCCGCTTCCAGCACGCCGTCGGAGATCGTGGCGACGCGTCGTCCGTTAAGATTGTAGAGTTCCACTCGCACCTGTGATCGCTGCGGCAGGTCAAAGGGAATGACCGTTTCGGCGTTAAACGGATTGGGAAAGTTCTGCCCCAGGCTGAATTTTTCAGGTATCGTACTGTTGAAAGCCGAAGCGGGTGGCTCGCCGAAATCCAGCGCCTCGCCCCAGTTCTCCCATTCGTCGAACACCAGCTCATAGCTGATGGTCAGCTTGGAGAATGAGAAGGTGTCCGTGTCGTAGATCGTGCTCGGGTAAGAGCCGACGTAGGCGTTGTAGAAGTAGTTGCCGGGGGGCGCTCCGGCGGGGACACTCTGCGTGCGATCCCGGTTGGCGCTCATGGATCCGGGCATGGACAGCGGCACCGGCCCTAACACCGGTCCGTAGGGATTGCCATTGGGCAGCGTTACGTCAATCCATAAATCGAAGGAGGTTGTCGTAAGTTCGTTGTTGGTCACGGCGATGTTGAAGTCGAAGGTGCCTCCCGAAGCCGGTATCTGAATGGGAGCACCGTACGGAGTCAGGGTAACCGCAACGTCGGGGAAGTCCTCGCCCGTGGTGAAAAGGATCGCCATCCCTTCCTCAATCGGCGTGGCGCGTTGATCGTATGATCCGTTGTAGAGATATTGGATGCCGTCATTCTGCTCCTGATTCTCGATGCCGACGGTGCAAGAACTGGTATTGTCCAGTTCGCCATATTGGAAGAGAATTTTTCCATCGCCGGTGCTGGTCGGATATACGGCAGGATCGTAGAGAATGACTTCGAAGGTCATGTGATGCCACGTGGGGTAGAAATCCCGCACGTCGTTGTATTCCACGATGAACAGCCCTTCGGCAGAGTCGTAGTAATAGCACACCGTTCCATCATGTTGCGGCGATAAATCTTCCCAGAAGGGAGCAATCATGGCCGGCGGGCCGTTCTCTCCGGGGATCCCGGAATTTCCGTAGGCGGTGCTGTTAGTGTGCCCGCACGCCACCCAGCCGTTCGAGCAGATGGACAGTTCGGTATAGGATTGTCCGTAATAAACAAAGGTGAAAGGCAGGTCAACGTAAAGCGTCTGGTCGTCTTCGGTGAAGTTCAGCTCCGTGCCCGAACCTCCCGAATTGGGATCAATTTCAATCCAGTCGTAGGTCGGAGCGAAAGGTTCGTCGTTTACATCGTAGGCCGAGTAGCCGTACTCGTCCGGCCCGGTGGGCATATGGGTTATGTCGCCGACGTCTATGCTGAATTCATCCATTCCCGTCCAATCCCCGGCAGCCTCATAGGATAAGGTGAAGTCAGCTGAAAAGTAGGAAGGGGCCGAAGGTAAAGCGGATACGTTGAAATTCTGCGTGGAACCGGTATATGGATTCAAAGTGCCATAAGATTGGATGGGCGTGTTGACGACGATATTGACGTTGGCGCAACTCAACGTGGCGATGAGGTTTTCCGCCAGGTAAGACCCTTCATTGTACAGCGTGGTCAGGAAATTCGCCGACTCTCCCGGTTCCAGGATGCCGTTGCCGTTTCCTCCGAAAGAATCGTCAACGACCAGTTCATCAATAACGATATTGGGCGCGTGAGCGGCCATCTGAACGATGCTGTACCACACGTCTGTGCCGGAGGTCATGGTAACGGTGATGTCGAAGATGTGCTGGTCGGGCACGTCCAGGGTGACGTCGGCTGAGAAGGCGTTGGTGATGGAAACGGTGTCCTGTGACGGGATCGTGCCGTAGGCTTCCTGCCAATCCGTCAGCGTAATATACGGATCTGATTCCGAAAGCACAACGTCCACCGATGTGGCGTCTCCGCCCCCGGCGTTGATGACGGGGATGGTCATGAAAACGGATTCCCCGTATTCGATCTGGCCATTGTTGTTGCCCTGCGAATCATCAATGATGACCCCGTCCGCGGTCAGGTACGGTTCCGTCGAGCCATTGGGAGCGGCCAGATCGGCCACGGAAGCTAAAACGGCTTCCAGTGCGTGCAGCGCGTAGGATATGTCCAGATTTTCCAACAGGTCGTCATCCGAATGATAATAAGGATTGAGGTCTGGGCCCCAGGCTTCGTCTTCCATGGCTAAAATCGCAGGGATATTGGCGTCCCAGAAGGGAGCGTGATCGGCGTAAACCATGCTGGCGTCCTGAAGAATGACCGGTTCGACAAATCCATTGACGAACTGCGTGACCGCTTCGTTGATTTTGTTAGCCAGGGAAATTGAGACAGGGTCGTCGTTGGTGTAGATGACCAGATCCGGCGGCCAGGGATCTGACCCGGCCCAGCCGATCATATCCGCATCGAAGACGCCTAAGTAATCTTCACCCGGTATCGGCAGCCCGCTGGCATAAGCCTCACTGCCGATCAGACCCTGTTCATTTCCGGCAAACACCGCGAAGCGCACTGTGTTCTGGAAACTGAATTGGGACATCACCCGGGCGCACTCCAGCACCAGCGCGCTTCCGGAGCCGTCATCATCGGCGCCGGGTGCTTCGTCTTCTGGGAGAACGGGCAGACCGGCGGTGGCGTCGTGATGAGCGATGATGTAATAGATCTGGTCGGGGTAATGCGTCCCGGGCAGCTCGGCGATCACGTTATACCGGGTCAATCCTCCAATTTGAAAGCTGTCCAGCCAGGCGGTCAAGCCCATATTTTGGAATTGCCCCAATATCCACAACGCAGCAGAATCGCATTCGGGATTGTAGGTGTTGCGGGTGATGAAATCCTGTAAGCTCTGGATGGAGTTTTCGTAAGCCGAAGCCGACACCTGGTCGAGGATGACCCCGACGAAGGGATCAATGGTATCTAAGCCCGGAGGAGAGGGTTTTGAAGTCTGTACGCGACGTGCCGCACTGGGGATGGCGCGAAAATGTATCCCGGCCGAAGAGAGCGCGTTGAGGTGCTGCGGTTTGGCTTTGATCAGCAGAAAATCATCATAAATGAAGAGGATGTCCAACTGTTCTCTCAGACCGGACTTTAGCGCCAGAGCGCGCGGATCCACCTGGTAAACGTCCGTGAAGTCCCCGATTGCTTCGGGCAGGAGAAGGATTCCCTCGCAGAGGACGGATTCATCATCCCGTGGTAGCGTGCCGATGAGAAGATCTCCATAACGAGCGTGTAATTGAAAATCAAGTGATTCAAGCGTTTCAGCGTCTCGGCTGAGGGGATACTGGATCAAGACCGGAACCGTACGAGCCGAGAGGAAGCAGGGAAATGCGATAAAGAGTGAAATCAGCAACCCGCGCCAGGAATGCATTAAATCCTCCATCAGTTTAGGATGTTACTAAAATATAGTAAATATGCGCCCTTAAGTCAAGGAAATAATCGAATAGGGTCAATTTTTCTGCGGCCATCATGCTAAAACAAGATTTTTCTTGATTTTGGGCGGATTGGATATTAAATTTATGCTTCGCGATAAGGCGCGTTCGTCTAGCGGTTAGGACGCCGGCCTCTCACGCCGGTAACACGGGTTCGATTCCCGTACGCGCTACAGGCACAAAGCGCGGTAATTTCGACACTTACCCCAATATCGCCGATGAGTATTTTGGTGGATTTTGGGGTATTTTTATGGTGAACTTACCGGAACCAACGGCTAGCGCCCCTGGTCGAGGCCATTCCGCTTCACAGGCGATTCAAGATACTCGTAGTCATAAGCATCTTTAAATCTTGAAAGATGCTTCGGGGATAACAATCAAAATATAAAATTTTATTGCGATTTTTGGGATAATTGACTATATTTTAAACTATCGAGTCACACGGCACACTCACTGAATCCTGCCCACCTTCATAAGAACTCAACTAAGCGGTGTGAATCTATGTCCATCATCACCATATCTCGCGGAACCTTCGGCGGAGGCAAGGCCTTCGCCGAAAACCTCGCCAAAAAGTTAGGTTATCCCTGCCTCAGTCGTGAGCAACTTTCGGAAGAAGCGGTTAAACTCGGTGTACCGGTCGGTAAGCTTCAGACCGCCATGGTGAAACCACCTCGTGTATATCAACGACTTGGTGTAGAAAGAGAGCACTACCTCGCCTGCATCACTTCCATTTTGTGTAAACACGCCTTAGAGGGGGATCTGGTCTATCACGGTCACACCGGACATCTGCTGTTTCCTGGAATTCCCCACATTTTCCGCGTAAGAGTACTGGCTGAGATGGAGCACAGGATTGCTTCGGTTATGGATCAATTGAATTTAAGCCGTGAAAAAGCGATAGACTACATCACTGCAGTTGACTCTGATCGCGATAAGTGGGTGCGTTTTCTCTATGGCGTGGATTGGCATACGCCCATGAATTACGATCTCGTGGTCAACTTGACTCAAATGGGTGTTGAGAACGCCTCTACCGCGCTCTGTGTTATGGCGGAGCTGCCGGATTTCACTTTGACTCCCGCAGCCAAGAAAGCGCTGCGGAATCTCTACTTGGCCAGCCGGGCGCGCTTCCTATTAGCGCATGATAAGAGGACCGGTCATGCAAGCGTTAAGGTGACGGCCGACGATGGTGTGGTGCAGGTAACCTACCTTCCTCAAGATGTCGAAGTCGCCCCTCTGGTGCCTGAAATCCTGGATTCTCTGGAAGGATTGAAAGAGGTTCATACAACAATTGCCAAAACCAACATATTGTGGTTGGGCGAAAATTTTGATCCGAAAACGGAGCTTTTTCAAAATTTGACCAAGGTGGCCAAGAAGTGGGATGCGGCGGTCGAAATTATGAGATTGGCGACCGAAGAAAATGGAGAGGCTGCCACGGAATCCATCAATGTGACTCCCACTGTTTTTGCCGACAAAGACAGCGAATCTTACGACGGCGGTATAGAAGAAGATGTCGAAGAGAAGCAAGTTGTGGACACCGCCGGAGTTCTGGCCACAATGGATGCCTTGAAGAAGGTGGATTGCTCAGGTGGAAGCTCAACTTTATACGGTGACAAGGAAACTTTAATCAATACTCTGGGGCACCGGACAAACTACAATCTTGTGGTCATTGGCGACGTTTATTCTTCCAGGCCGGAGCCCGTAAAAAGAAGACTGTCCAGTGAGCTGCGAAGTCTCCTAAGCGATAATATCAAGGCTCCAGTGGTGGGCGAGGAGGAGTTAAAAGCGGAGCTGAAATTCGACATCAAAGATGTCCTTAGACTGGCCTCTTTCCTCCTTATTGCGCTGATATTATTCCTGGCCGTGTTCACAAATCAACAAGCCGTTATCACCTTCTTGACCGGTGAATCCTACAAGTCCTGGCGTATCTTAGCCGTTCTGGGAATCCTGATATTCGTTCCGGTTTTTGCGTTCACCTTTGGTTCCTCAACCCGTCAGGTGTTGAAGTTCTTCAGGCTCGATTAAGGAAGCGGTTGGTGCTATACTTTTAACACAGGTTTTAACGATCGGAGATAAAAGATGATTGGCGGCAGCATGTTCATCGAGCTAACCCTGCTCAATGCACTTCAGGTGATTACACTCGGTTTGGTTGGGGGCGTCTTGAGCGGTTTCATCGGAAGCGGGGGAGCTTTTTTTATGACGCCGGGGATGATGAATCTGGGCGTGCCAGGAGTTGTGGCTGTTGGAACCAACATTACTCACAAGTTCGGGAAAGCTCTGATGGGCTCCAGAAGACACGGTGAACTGGGTCATGTGGACAAGAAGCTGGGATTATTTATGCTCATCACCGCTTTCATCGGAATCCGGTTGGCGGTTTGGTTAAACGCTTCCCTGTTTCATCTTGGCGGAGGCAGTCACGGAGAAGGCGGTGGGAGTGCGGCGGGCGATCTTTACATCAGCGCCATCTTCGTCACCATTCTGTCCATTGTAGCCATCTCCATTCTCCGTGATGCCTTGAAAAAACGTGAATCAGGTGAAGGTCCATCCACAAAGTTGGCGGAATTGGCTGCCAGAGTCAAGTTGCCACCGGTGATATATTTCCCCATAGCGGATGTCAAGGTTTCATTCTGGATTGTGTCAGTTGTGGGATTGGCGACGGGATACCTGGCCGGCACCATTGGCGTGGGAGGTTTCATCGGAGTACCGGCAATGATCTACGTCTTCGGTATCCCGGCTCAAGTGGCGGCCGGAACCGAGCTGTTCCTGGCGATGTTCATGGGCGCATGGGGTGCCATAAACTATGCCTGGGGTGGATTTGTTGACCTCAGGCTCGTTTTGCTTTTGTACTTGGGGTCTCTAACCGGTATCTATATCGGCGCTTATGGAACCAAAGTCGTTAAGGAAAGAATGATACGAATGGTCACAGGGGTCATTATCCTTCTTTGCGTGTTCAGCCGCGGAATCGCCATCCCCATATATCTGCGCCAACTCGGGGTGATCAATATTGATGCTAAGTGGGACGTTTACTTCAACAATGCAAGTAAAATCCTGCTATTTGTCAGTGGGATTTCAGGGGTCATTGTGATTTTAGGGGCAGTATTCCGAGCCTATGCCAAGCGCCGCCGCGTGCAAGCTTTGTTGCCTGCCACGCATTGAGTCCAAAGCATCTAACTGGGGACAATACCGTAAATACTATGGAGGAGTTCATTGCAGAAATCGCTCAAGATCATGGTTATTGACGATGAACCGATCGTCGTGAAACGTTTGAAGCCTGCACTGGAAAAATCCGGTCATGAAGTCGAGGTCTTTGTCAACTCGGCCGACGCGATGAACCGGTTCGACGAGGAACACTTCGACATCGTCGTAACTGACGTTCGCATGGATGAAATTGACGGCATTGAAGTCTTAAGTCACGTTACCGACAAATCCCCCCAGGTAAAAGTCATTGTTATTACCGGTTACGCCACGATTGAAGTCGCGCGAGAGGCTCTGGCTAAAGGGGCTTTCGATTTCATCGCCAAACCTTTCAAGCCCAATGAACTCCGGATCGTCATCGAAAAGGCCGTAGAAGCTCTATCTAGGGAAGCAAAAAATAGCGGCTGATGCGGTGTGAATGGACAATTTTAGAAGTGCTTAACCCCGTGCTTCAACTTTCTTTTAAACTCCGGAGCGTGCTGTGAAAAAAAAGACCGGTCTACCGGATGAGTTTGAACCGATAGATTGGGAAGAACACGAACGGATCGCTCAGAAGGCTCTGAAGGAACGTCCCAGTCTAAGTCTGCGGGCACGCCTGATTATCGGCTTTTTATTGTTTTTCGTGTTCATCGCAGTCATGATCATAACTACGATTGTCATTCTTAATAAACTGGACAATAAGACTCAGTTCCTGGTTATTGCCGACCGGTACACCAACGAAATTCAACAGGCACGGCGCTTTGAAAAAAACTATTTCCTCTATGGAACCAATTTGGAAGCCGTTCTCGAGCATGCCATTATTGCTCAGGAACTGATGAAGGCCTCCGAATCGGAGTTGAAATCGGTTCTTGGTGAACACAATCTGAGCATCCTTACTCAGCATTTAGAGGACTATTTAGCCTTACTCAGGCAGCTGGAGGAATTGGATCGCAATAGAGACCCCGGAGTTCTGCCGCAACAACCGACCATTGAGAAGAATCTACGGGAACACGGGTCGTTGATGGTATCATTTGCGCTGGAACTCTCGGAGCAAGAGCGCCAGAGCGTTCGATCAATGTTTACTTGGGCCAAACGCTGGCCGTTGGTCTTCTTGGTTGTTTTGCTGGCTCTCGCAATCTGGGAGTCGAACTTTTTAGCTCGACAAATGATCGGACGCTTAACCAGACTGATGAATTTCACCAAACGTATCGCAGAAGGTGATTTCAGCCCCATTATGCCGGCCCGCAAATACCGCGACGAATTCTCGAATGTAAACATGGCCCTGAATAGCATGATGCACGAACTTAATCGTCGCCAGGAGCTGATGATAGAATCTCACAAACTGCGTGCTATCGGTACTTTAACAGCAGGTGTTGCTCACGAGCTGAATAATCCCATCAATAATATTACACTCACCGCTGCAGCCTTGGAGGAGGATTACGCCGATCTCAACGACGACGAACGGATTGACATGATTAAAGACCTGGTCAGCCAGGCGGAGCGCTCTGGGAAAATCGTCAAAAATCTGCTGGATTTCGCCCGGGAAAGCGAGATCAAGACCGAACAACTCAATCTGGGACAACTCTTACAGGAAACTCTTAAACTTGCTCAGAATGAGATCAAACTGCGCAAGGTGCACGTTGATTTTGACTTTGATGACAACCTTCCTTCTATTCACGGTGATCGTCAGCAATTAAGTCAGGTGTTCCTGAACCTGATCTTGAATTCCTTGGATGCCATGAAAGACAAGAAGGGCAGACTGGAAATATCCATAGCAAGAGCCGATACTCCCGGATTCCTGGTCACTGAAGTCAAAGATAATGGTTCCGGCATTCCAAGCCATATCTTGCACCGCATCTTCGAGCCCTTCTTCACCACCAAGTCCACGGGAAAAGGTACCGGATTGGGATTGTCCGTCTCTTTGGGTATTATCCAACGTCATGGCGGCGATATCCGC
>CAZHMN010000038.1:23306-27038 GCA_964533705.1 uncultured bacterium | reverse complement strand
ACAAGCCGGAGTGACAAGCATAAGCATCGGAAGTTTCTTTTGAAAATCGGTATAACAGATGAGATTGCTTTGCCTACTTATCGGCGGACTCGCAATGACAAGGAAAAGAAATACTGAAAATTTGTACACTTATAATATACTATACAAATGTTCACTTGTCAAGGGGGAATTGAGATTTCTTGAAGATTTTTGTGCATAACACACTGTAAAAAGCGGTAGGGGCGCAGCCCATAAGGAAGCTAAAGCTCGGTGCTGCATTCCTTCAGTCGAAAAGCTCGCCCGGCCATAAATTGACCGGGCTACGATACGGTAAGCCCCCTGAAGGGTGCTGATTGACGACATTTCAGGCCGCTTCAGCGGTGGGCCATGTTCCAGAAGTTAATGCTCCATCAGTAGGGGGTGAAGAAAATCTGCAGTGCCCAAATTAACCCTTCCCAAAGCACTCTCGATTTATCTTTTAACTTGACTTTCGCCGGAAATCTCTTTAAATTAATAGGACGAAAAGATCAATCTCCCGGCCTCGGTCAATCGACAAACTACGGAGTCCAGCATGTCCTCCTCCAGAGCGTTCCTTGCAGTATTATCTTTAATTATCGCATTTGCCTTGGCTCTGCCCGTTTTTTCGCAGCCTTACGGCACCGGATGCCTGCGGGAGGATACGATACCTTCGTGGATCATCCCTTCGCCGCCTATTGACCTGGTGGGTCAGTATGATGATTTCGTTGACCTTTCTCCCAATTTCCCTCCCATTAACAGCCAGGGAGGGCAGGGATCGTGCACGGCCTGGGCGACGGCGTATTACTATAAGACCTACCAGGAATGGCAGGAACACGGCTGGGATTTGAGCGATCCTGATCATCAGTTCAGCCCGGCCTTCGTTTACAACCAGATCAACGGCGGCGGAGACAACGGCTCCTACCCCTCGGATGCGTTCAAGTTACTCATTCAGCAGGGTTGCACGCCCTGGTCAATCATGCCTTACACGGATCAGAACTGCACGGCGCAGCCTTCAGAAGAGGCCTATTATAACGCCATCCCCTACCGAAGCCAGGAGGTTTACAGCATTGATCTCTTTGCCGGTTTGGACGATATCAAGAATCACTTATTAAATGGCAACGCGGCCGTTTTCGCCTTCACGGTTTGGGATAATTTCAATAATATTAGCAATTACAATAATATATACTGCGTGAGCCAGATTTACGGAACCAATCCCGGCGGTCATGCGGTGACTTTCTGCGGTTTCGACGACAATCTGGTTACGGCCGACGGCGTTGGAGCCTTCAAAGTCGCCAACAGTTGGGGAGCGGGTTGGGGGGACGGCGGTTATTTCTGGATGTCCTACGAAGCGGTACAGGATCCGATCACCTGCTGGGGTACGGCATACTATTGCAGCGACCGGATTGGTTATGAGCCGACGGTTCTATCTATTTTCCGAGTGGAACACGATGACCGTTATGCTATTCTCTACGAGTTCGGTGTAGGCGATTCTTATTCTCCACTTTGGTCACAGGATTTCTTCGACTGGTATATGTCTCCGCAGACGGCTTTACCTTACGCGTCGTCCAACGTCATCGTGGATCTGACCGACGCCGTTCCCTATCTGGAACCCGGTATTCAGAATCCCTTCTACATGAGCTGCGATGACCGGCGCCCCTGGAATTCACTCGACGGCTCAATTGTGGACTTCAATGTGGCGGCGCTGGATTGGCCGTCCATCTCGTCTGCGGGAGACCTGCCCGTCGTCATTCCCGATAACGGCACTGATGCCGTCGCCACCCTGGAAATCACCCAGGGCACTTGCACGCCGGTCGGCGGATCGGTGACCGGCACTTGGACGCCCGAAAATAATCCCTATTACGTTATGGGCGATCTCACAATATCAGAAAGTCAAACCCTTACGATCGAACCGGGCACGGAAGTGATATTTCTGGATTATTATAAGTTCGACGTACTGGATAACGCTAATCTGCAGGCCGTGGGGACGGCCGATGATCCCATCGTTTTTTCACCGCTGATTTCTGCGGTAGGCTGGGGTGGAATCCGTTTTTTGGGTGCCTCGGACGAGTCGCGGATGGAGTATTGCCATTTAGAATACGGCAAGGCTACAGGTTCGGGTGCGGAGGGATGCGGAGGGGCGATCTTCTGCGCTGAATCAGATCCGGATATTCGTTATTGTCAGATCGAAAACTGCACGGCCGAAAAAGGCGGTGCGATTTACTGTGAAAACGCCAATCCGGAGATATTCGGTAATACGATTGTGCAGAATTCAGCCAGTGAATCGGGTGGAGGCATTTACTGCCTGGAGTCCGACCCTACCATCACTGAGAATAGTATCTTACAAAACACGGCTCATCACGGAGGTGGAATCTACTGCGAGCAGTCTGATCCAATGGTTCAGGATAATCAGATTGAGGATAACGTGGTTACCGCTTTCGGCGGGGGGATCGCCTGTTCGGGTTCTTCGCCTGAAATATCAGATAATTCGATTATTGGTAACTCGGCCGCTCAGGGTGGGGGCATCGGATCCATTGAATCAGATCCCGTCATTCAAGGAAATACGTTCAGTGAAAATGATGCCAGCCAGGGTGGAGCTGTGTACTGCAAACTCGACTCGGCTCTGATTCTGGATAATGCGTTTAACGATAATACCGCTTCCAGCGGTGGGGCGATTCACGGCTATCAGGCCGTCTGCGAAATCGCCGGGAACACGATACAAGGCAATTCATCCGGTAACGGCGGCGGTCTGAGCTTCTGGGAATGCGAAGTTACTTCGGAGGGCAATGCCATTACCGAGAACGATGCCGGTGGTTTCGGTGGTGGGATATATCTTCTGAACACACATCTGAACGTGATCAATAACCTCGTTTGCGACAACGAAGCCAACAACGGCGGAGGCGTTTATCTTTTAAATTCCAGCGCCGTGTTTATGAACGCCACGGTCAGTCGTAACGATGCTTATGCCGCTGCGGGCGGGTTCTACTGCGCGGTGAATTCTGAAGCTAGGCTACTGAATTCCATCATACAGGGCAACAGTCCGGGCGGTATACACCTTCAAGGTGGTTCTTCCTGCCAGGCGAAATACTGCAACGTGCAGGGCGGCTGGGAAGGTGAAGGAAACATCAATTCCAATCCCATGTTCATGGACTGGACGGATTATCATCTGGCTGATTGGAGCCCCTCCATCGGCGCGGGGATGGCGGTTATTGAAGTTGACGGAACCGCCTATTACGCCCCATCGAGCGATCTGGACGGTAACGACCGCCCGGCACCAGCGGGCAGCGATCCCGACCAGGGTGCTTATGAGCACAGCCTGGGCATCCCTGCCGGAGTTGCGAGTGAAGATCAGGGCCAGGTTCCAACGAGATACGCCCTTTACCAGAATGCGCCCAATCCCTTCAACCCTGAGACCGTCATTCGCTTCGATTTGCCCCATAGAACGTTCGTCAATCTAAGCATCTATGACGTAGCGGGTCGCCTCGTGGCGAAGTTAGCGGAAGGATTCTGGGAGGTGGGTTGCCATGATGTTATCTTCGATGCCGGGGAATTGTCTTCGGGCGTTTACATTTATCGCCTGAGCGCCGGAGATTTTGGTGCATGTGGTAAGATGATATTGTTGAAATAGAGACGGTTTGATTGCGGCGGGAGCCTGTACATTCATTATTTATCATTGGGAAGAGTAGACAAGAAATTCTGAGGGCAAAACATAAAACGATTCAGAGGAGGCGCGGGGTT
>CAZHMN010000038.1:0-23206 GCA_964533705.1 uncultured bacterium | reverse complement strand
TCTGACATTGTCGAGCTTAACCTTCGGTCAGACAGTCATAGCTACTTACGATGTACACGATCACGCCAGTGGTTTGGCCTATGACGGTCATAACATCTGGTATGGTCGCTACGGCACTTATGGAGAGAGGATCTACAAGTTCGATACCGCCATGGGACAGGTGGTGGATTCTCTGGATCTGGGATCAGCCACCCTGGATGACTCCTACGGAATGACCTGGGACGGTCAGTATCTCTGGGTGACGAATCACGTCGGTGCGGATTTCACCCTGCAAATCGATACGTTGGGCAACATTATCTCCTCCTTCCAGAATCCATCCGATTACATGTCCGGCCTGGCCTGGAACGGCAGCGAATTGTACATGGCGGATTATTACAATCCCGACGGGGCGATTTACCGAGTGACTACTTCCGGGACGATATTGGAGAACTTCCCGGCGCCGGATACGCAGCCCTGGGATCTCGCCTGGGACGGAACCAACCTGTGGATGTGCGACTACTGGTCCGACTGGATTTACCAGATTGATCCGGTAACTCATTCAGTCCTTTACAGTTTTGAGACTCCCATGACGGAGCCTGCCGGCATCGCCTGGGATGGCACCTATCTCTGGGTTTGCGATGAGGGGTCAGGGTACTCAGTTGATCATCTCTATAAGATTGATCCCTTCGGAGGAGGAACTCCCGAGATCCAGCTTTCGACTCAGTCTTACGATTTCGGTTTCGTACCTCTGGGGACGACCCTATATATGACGCTGGGGATCAGCAACGTCGGCGATGCGGATCTCACCGTTTCAGGGTTGCCCATAGACCAATTCGGAGGAGATTTCCGGGTTGATCCAGCAGTTACTCTTCCCTTTGTCGTCGTTTCAGGGGTCACGGTTGACGTTGATATCTATTACGAACCCCTGAACTTCGGGTCCTATTCCGGCCTACTTCACGTCCAGAGCGACGACCCCATCAATCCCGACCAGACCGTTGATCTGGCGGGGTACGGCATTTATCCTCAGCAAACCGCGTCGGTCAGCACCACGAGCATCAACTACGGTAGTGTTTGGGTGGCGCAGGGCGACGGTATGACCGGGAGACCCTTTGAAATTTACAACTTAGGGGTGGCGCCGCTGCAGCTGATCTCGCTGACCATTGATGATCCCGCTTTCTTCACCTGGGATTTCCAGCCTGGAACGCTGGCCTCCATGGACACTCTGGCGATCACGGTTTTCTTCATGCCTCAACAGACCATCGCCTATTCGGGAACCATGACGCTGACCACGGATGATCCTCAAACGCCGGTCATCGAAGTGGATCTTTCCGGTCAGGGCGTCGCCGCCGCCTTCAACTTAGGTGACGTCATCTGGCAGTATCAGGTGACGGAACCGGCGACCTTTCCAGGATTCAACAGCCTAAAAAATATGGATGACGTCAATGGCGACGGTATCCCTGAAATGCTGGGCGCCAGCGGCAACTACTTAGTTTACTGCTGGAACGGTCAGAGCGCGGGCACGGCGGACGTCTTTTATACCTTCGATACCGGCTGGGATCCTTTGCGTACCGGGCCGGTCGAATACGAGCGGGGACTGGTATCAACGCCTGATCTGAACGGTGATGACGTTGGTGATTTTGCGTTGGGAACCGGTGGTGGATCGCGCAGTATCTTTGCCGTCTCGGGGGCTGACGGAGAAGAACTCTGGCATCTGGATACCCACGACTTCGGAGGAGAAGGCGGCTGGGTTTATGAAGTTACCTGCGAGGACGACTGGAATGGCGATGACGTCTGGGATGTACTGGCCGCGGTGGGAGGCCCGACGGGAAGCAGCGAACCGAAGAGCGTGTTCCTGCTGAGCGGAGCTGATGGCAGCCAGATTTGGCGTGCGGCGTTGGGGCAGACGGTTTACAGTGTGCGCAGATTGGATGACGTGGACAACGACGGTTACGACGAAGTTGTCTGCGGGACTTCCCCTTATACGGGCACCTATTACGTTAAACGCCTTGACGGGCAAACCGGGTCAGTGGACTGGACTACGGAGGTGGACAACGTCGTCTTCTCGCTGAACCGCATCGAAGACGTGAACGGCGACAATATCGCTGACGTAGCGGTGGCGGCGGCCATGGGTGGCGTTTACGCTCTCTCCGGGATGAACGGTAGCGTTATCTGGCATGTGCCCAGCATGGGGATCAATTACTATCTGGAGGTAACGGGAGACTTGAACGGAAACGGCTATGATGACATATTAGTAACGTCTGTCAGCGGGACGTTTTATGCCCTCGAAGGGTTGAATGGGAACGTCATCTGGTCGCAGCCGTTCGGTTCAAACGTGCTCTCCCTATCGGCGACGCCGGACGTAACCGGAGACGGCATCGCCGACGCCTGCTGCGGCATCATGAATGGAAGTTTCCACGCCGTTAGTGGGGCCGATGGGAGCATTCTCTTCAGCCATTACCATGGCGGCGGATCGAGTTATGCTTTCGATGCAGTCGGATGGCTGCCGGATATTGACAACTCAGGTGCTATTGAGTTTTTGGGCGGCACGCGGGACGGACACGTTTACTGTTTCAGCGGAGGCACGTTGACGGGACCGCCTCCGACGGTTACGGTCAACATTGATCCGGTGAATCCTCCCATAATTATCCCGCCAGCGGGGGGCAGTTTCCAATATGATGCTCAGGCTTCCAACACCGGTGCTCAGCCGACAATCTTCGACTTCTGGGTAATGGCCACACTGCCCAACGGATCGTCCTTCGGGCCGGTGCTCCTGCGCCAGGACATCCGGATCTCGGGTGGATTTTCTATAAACCGGACGCTGACGCAGAATGTGCCTGGCGGTGCACCTGCCGGGGATTATGTCTACACGGCCTACGTCGGCGATTACGACCTTAACGACGTATGGGATGAAGACGGTTTCACCTTCAACAAATCCGGGATTGATGAAAATGCTTCCGGTGATTGGTCAGTGTTCGGCTGGGAGGAAGAGGTGAGCACTCAGGGAACGATATTACCTGAGACCTTCGCCGTATCCCCACCGCATCCCAACCCCTTCAATCCTACGACAGTTCTCAGTTACCAGTTGCAGGTTGCAAGCAAAGTGAATCTGTCGGTTTACGACATTTCCGGCCGTCTGGTCGCTCAACTAATTGATGGATGGCGGGACGCTGGGATTCATGAACTTGCATTCGACGCCGCGGGTTTGTCATCGGGGATTTACTTTTACCGACTTGAAGCGGGAGGCCACCTGGCCTGTGGCAAGCTGCTGCTGATGAAATGAAAAACGAGGTGTAGGGGCGGTTTACGAACTGCCCCTACTGATTTACGAATATTTCACCATCTCCGATTGCCCGCAAATGGTGAATGAGCTGAAACCTAACAGAGGAGATGCAACCATGAAGAAGGCAACGATTTTTATTCTATCCGTGCTGCTGCTGGCTTTGGGTGCGGAGGCCGGTCATTGGACGAGCTTGAATAGCTCGGGGGAACCTTTTACCGTCCAGGTGCTGGAAACAGACGGGGAACGGACCCTGCTTAAGTACACCGTCAACGGCTATTTCCAGGACGAAGTGGCCATTGACGGGAGAAATTATACCTTATTTAAGAAGTTGCCCAAGGAAAGTATGATTGAGGAGAAGGGCTTTCCCCGCCTTCCTCGCATCAACCGGGCGATTATAATTCCCGATGAAGGAGTGATGGATTTTGAGGTTATTTCTGCGGAATTCATCGAAATCGAGAACATCGAGGTGGCACCTTCCAAGGGGCACTTCTCCCGCAATATTGATCCAGCCACCGTTCCATACACTTTTTCCAGCGTCTATGATGAAGATGCCCTTTTCCCTGCTGATTTGGTCAACCTCAGGGAGCCTTACATCCTGAGGGATTATCGCGGCCTAGTCGTGGAGTTGAACGCTTTCCAGTACAATCCGGTGACTAAAATCTTGCGGATTTGCACCCGTGCGACAATCGAGGTCAAGAAGACAAGAGCGGGTGGGGCGAACGTTCTGGTCAGATCCAAGCCCTTGCGGAAGGTTGATCCGCAATTTCATAAGATCTACAAGCGGCGCTTCATCAACTATAATCAGTTGGATTATCCTATTCTCTTGGAATCGGGCGAATTGCTCATTATCTGCTATGATGACTTTATGGGAGAACTCGATTCCCTTGTTGTGTGGAAAAATCAGAGGGGCATCCCCACGACCATTGTCCCCGTTTCTGAGGCAGGGAGTAATCCAGATGAGATCAAAAATTACGTCCGGCAGTTTTACAATACCAACGATTTAGGGTACTTGCTCATTGTGGGGGACCACCCGCAGATCCCCACCTTCAGCAGCGGTTCCGATCCTGTTTACGGTCTGCTCAGCGGATCCGATAGCTATCCGGAAATATTTGTGGGGCGTTTTTCGGCGGAGACGCGCGATCAGGTTGAGACTCAGGTGGAGCGCACCATCACCTATGAAAAGTATCCCGACCCGGCGGGCGATTGGTATCACATGGGATTGGGAGACGCCGACGAGAGCGGCCCCTGCAATCCCGAACAATACGATTTTCAGCACATCACCAATATCGCTCTCGACCTGATACGCTGGAATTACACGCAGGTTGATTCGGTATACACGACCTTCGGTGGTACAACACAGATGATTTCTGATTTTCTGAACGAGGGACGGAGCATTTTCAACTACGCCGGGCACGGCTGGACTACGGGGATGGGACCGGTCAATTTCAACAATAATAATGTCAACGCTCTGGTCAATGATAATAGGCTGACCCACTTGGTCGCCATTGCCTGCGAGCCCGGGAACTTCGTCAGCACCACCTGTTTCGGCGAAGCGTGGCTGCGCGCTACCAACAACGTTACCGGCGCGCCGACCGGAGCAATCGCCACTTACTTGTCAAAGGTCAGCCAGAGCTGGTTCCCGCCTTACGACATGCAGGATGAGGGAGTTGATCTGCTGTGCGCCGATTCCATGCTCACCTTCGGCGGCATGTGCTTCAATGGTTCCGGTTTGATGATTGATCTGCATGGTTCGATGGGTGAATGGGAGTTTAAGAACTGGACGATTTTCGGGGATCCGTCCGTCTATCTGCGCAGTGCGACGCCCTACGGCCTTACGGTGACTCACAATCCGACAATACCGGTAGGAAGTTCTTCCTTTGACGTGGTGGTCAGCGGTCCCGGAGGCCCTATGGAAGGGGCTATGGTGTGCGGGATGAACGAGGAGATCTACGCCACCGGTTTGACGGATGCATTCGGATTCGTCACTCTCAATTTCGATCCACCACCTGTAATACCCGGCGTGTTCACTCTGACCATCACCACTGCGAATGCCATTCCATACATAGAGGATGTGGATATTATCACGCTCTCAGGCCCCTACGTGATTTACAGTGATCATACCGTCCAGGACGACCTCACCGGCAATAACAATGGACAACTGGACTACGCGGAAACGGTTGAACTGAGCATCACGGTTGAGAATCTGGGAATAGAAAACGCCACCAACGTCAGTGGAACCCTGGCCACGGATGATACCCTGGTTACTATAACCCAGAATGCGGCATTTTTCGGCGATATTCCCGTGAATTCCACGGTAACCGTTGACAGGGCTTTTGAATTCGAGATTGCAACCGAAGTGACGGACGGTCACCCCGTCGTGTTCCATCTGACCACCAGCGATGGCGTCAACACCTGGGAATCGAGCTTCAGCGTCATCGCACACGCTCCGGATGTGGTTTTCACCTCATTGATTATTGACGATACCGCCGGAGGGAACGGGAATGGAAACCTCGATCCCGGTGAAAGTGCTGACCTTCAGGTTACCCTGATGAATAACGGCTCTACGGACGTCGAAAGTGTCGAAGCTCTCCTGTCCTGCAATGATCCTTACGTCACCGTCAATTCGGCAATGGCAGCCTACGGCGCTCTTCAGGTTGGTGAAGAAGCCACCGGGTCATTTGGCATCTCGGTTTCGCCCTCTTGTCCGCAGGAACACACTGTAAATTTCGATCTCGTGGTTACGGGCGCTTTGGGCTACGCCAACGTAACCGGATTCTCGACCGTCGTCGGCGATATCCTGTACCTACCGTCCGGGCCGGACAACTATGGCTATATGGCTTATGACAGATTTGATGCCCCTCTAATGCCGGTCTTCGACTGGGTTGAGCTTCATCCTGATTCTGGGGGGAGTGGTACGAACGTTCCCTTTACCGAAGACGAGCAGGTCTTTCACTACGTCCTACCCTTTACTTTCCAATACTATGGGCTGGAATACGATAGCCTCACCATTGCAGCCAACGGATGGTTGGGTATGGGTACGATCGGCCCCGACGATTATTCCAATAGTGGCATCCCCAATTCCGACGGCCCTGCGCCCATGATCGCCTCTTACTGGGAAGATCTGTCGCCTCAGAGGACGAATTCCGGGGGTGTATGGTTCTGGTATGACGCGACCAACCATCGCTATGTTGTGGAATACAATCACGTTGAACAATACTCTCCGACGGGCAACTTCGAAACCTTCGAGACCATCCTGTACGATCCGCAGTATTATGGGACAGCCACGGGTGACGGGCAGATTTTAGTGCAATACAAGCAGATGTCCAACGCTTCTCAAACTGAAGGAACCATCGGCATCGAAAATCACGATGAGACCGATGGGATACAGTTCTTCTTCGATGGAAGCTACGATCCTCATGCAGCACCCATTGAAGACGGCACTGCGATTCTCTACACCACCCCGCTGACGGTACCCGAAGTCAGCGTCACACTGACGCCGGCCACTTTGCCGATTATCATTCCCGCCTCGGGTGGCAGCTTTGATTACAACATCGAAGTCGCGAATAATGGTGCCTCATCGGCGATGTTTGACCTCTGGTGTGACGCCACCTTGCCCGGCGGTGCCGTTTTCGGACCGCTCTTGGGGCCAGTTGATCTGAATCTGCCGTCGGGATTCGTTGGGGATCGCGATCGGACTCAGACCGTGCCAGGAAGAGCGCCTGCAGGTGATTACACCTATAACGCATATATCGGTGTATATCCCAATACCGTCTGGGATGAAGACCAGTTCACTTTTGAGAAACTGGAGGTCGGTGATGGCGCCTTGGTGGGTGGCTGGTCCAACTACGGTGAATCCTTCGAGGAATGGCTTACGACGGATGTCGCAGCCGAATTGCCTATGAGTTACTCTCTGAATCAAAACTACCCCAACCCCTTCAATCCGACGACAACCATCAGCTTTCAGTTGCCAGTAGCCTGCAAAGTGAAGCTGGATGTGTTTGATGTGTCCGGGCGACTCATCGAGTCGCCTCTACGCGGTGGCTGGAGAGATGCCGGGATGCACGAGGTGATGTTCGACGGTTCCAATCTGGCTTCGGGGATATATATATACCGGTTAACCGCCGGGGATTTTTCGGCCACCGGGAAAATGGTGCTGATGAAATAAGCGCGGGAAAAAATCACTAAATTGACGAAGGTCACTCTATATCAATGGAGTGACCTTTAACTTTATGTAGATCGGCGATTCGCCAATATTAACTCGGCGGCAGCGAGGATAGATGTATTTAACAATGTTAAAAACATGCCTGAATAAAAATGTGCTTTTTCTTGTTTTGTTTTCGCCTAAATTATGTTGTATATTGTTAATTGATTACATCATATCGTATTTTGATCTACTTATTGATGTTATGAACTAACGAGCTGCTCACAATCATAAAACAAAGGAAGACACGATGCACAGAAACACACCCAAGAGAAAGATTTGTACGATGAACGTTACGCTGGCTTCCGTCTTCGCAGTCGCCATCCTGTTCCTGTTTTCGCCTGCGGCAGCTTTCGGAAACACTGTAACCTTCGAGGGCAACTGGGGCGAGGCAGGCTTTAACCTGGTTCAGCAGGATGCGTACGGGGTTGAAATCGTCTTTTCCGTCCCGTTCATGAACATCCAGGATATGATGTTGGACGGAGAGCGATATCAGAACGTACAAATCCCCGGTGTTTTGCTGCCCAATAACGCCGGAGCGCCCAACCTGCCGGGAACGGGCCGCTTCATTGCCATGCCGCAAGGCGCCAGGCCGGAGCTGGAAGTGATAGATTATCGTACTGAGATCTATCATAACATGAACATCGCGCCAGCTTTTGAAATACCCGTTGAGACAGATGATTCGCCGCTGAAGTACGAGAAAAATCCGGAGATTTACAATCAGAATGCGTACTATCCGGCTAAGCCGGTGATGATGAGCGAACCCACTCAGATGCGCGGCGTTGACGTCATCACCGTGGGGATCACACCATTTCAGTACAACCCGGTGAGCAAAGATCTTCTGGTTTACAAAGACATTCGAGTTCGAGTCAACTTCAACGGAGGCAACGGCCATTTCGGCGAGGATCGTTTGCGGAGCCGCTGGTGGGAGCCGGTGCTACGCCAAAATCTGCTGAACTATGAGTCGCTGCCGGAGATCAATTTCAATCGGGCGCACGGTACCGATGAGGACAACGTCGAGTACATCATCATCGTACCCGATGATCCCAATTTCCTCGCCTGGGCGGACACCTTAAAGCAATGGCGCAACGAGCAGGGCATCATCACCGGAATCACGACGCTGACCGAAATTGGGGGCAACAACGCCACGGCGATTGAAAACTACATTAATGACGCCTACTACAACTGGAGCACGCCGCCGGTGGCTGTTCTGCTCCTCTCGGACTACCAGAATTCGGGCGACCTGTACGGAATCACAGCTCCATCTTACAGCTACGGTTGGTACAGCTGCGTGTCGGACAACTTCTACGCGGATCGAACCGGCAACCACCTGCCGGATCTCAATTTAGCCCGCATTACTGCACAGAATTACAGCGATCTTCAGACGATGATCGGCAAGATGCTTGATTATGAAAGGGAACCCTATACGGATCCTAACTTTTACCTGCATCCCCTGATGGCTGGTGGCTGGCAGACGGAGCGTTGGTTCATCCTAGCCTGCGAAGTGGTGTACGGGTATTTCGACACCGTACTGGGCAAGGATCCGGTGCGCCAGTATGCCATATACTCCGGAACTCCGGGTTCCATCTGGTCAAGCAACTCGAATACGTACATGGTGGTTAACTACTTCGGGCCGAGTGGATTAGGTTATATTCCCTCTTCGCCGTCGTACCTGACCAACTGGGGCGGCAACGCCAGCGGGGTCAACAATGCCATCAACAGTGGTGCCTTCCTGGTGCAGCACCGCGATCATGGGTCGGTCAACGGCTGGGGTGAACCCAGTTATCACAACTCGAACCTCAGCGGATTGTACAACAATATGTATCCCTACGTATTCTCGACGAATTGCTTGACCGGCAAATTTAACGACGGCTCAGAATGCTTCGCTGAAGCAATGCATCGCATGCAGAATGGTGCATTGGGAGTTCATGCAGCAACGAACGTGTCTTACTCCTTCGTCAATGACACCTTCATCTGGGGCATGTACGACTTGATGTGGCCGGATTTCGATCCGGGATACGGTATGGATCCCTACGGCGAAGAAAATCTGCGTCCGGGCTTCGCCAACGTCAGCGGAAAGTACTATCTTCAGGCGTCATCCTGGCCATACAATCCGTCGAACAAGGATGAGACCTACTACCTGTTTCACCATCACGGCGATGCCTTCATGACTCTCTATTCTGAAATTCCCCAGAATTTGAGCGTCAGTCACGCCAGCACCGTCTCCAGCGGAGCCACGAACTTCAGCGTGACCGCCAACGACGGCTCGCTGATCGGCATCAGCCAGTTCGGCAGCGTATTGGGTAGCGCAGAAGGGACCGGATCGGCCGTATCGGTTCCCATCACTCCGCCGGTACCAGGGATCATGCGTGTGACCGTCACCAAGGCGAATTACTACCGCTACATCGCCGACGTACAGGTTACGGGCACCACACCTGACCTCGAGGTTACTCTCACGCCTTATGGCACGCCTATCCAGATCCCGGCTTCGGGAGGGAGCTTTGACTATAACATCGAGGGAAGCAATAATGGCTCAACAGCGCAAGTCGCCGACATCTGGTGCGACGTAACGCTACCCAATGGTTCCAGCTACGGCCCCACTCTGGGACCCGTCCAGAATTTTAATTTCCCAGGCAACTGGTCTACCAGCCGAGACCGCACACAAAACGTACCTGCGGGAGCACCGGCCGGAACCTATACCTACAACGCCTATGTCGGGCAGTATCCGAGCTATATCATCGACCAGGACAGTTTCACTTTCAGCAAACTAAGCTCTGATGGGTCGGGAGGCACGGATTTGGACAATGAATGGACGAATGCCGGCGAACCGTTCGAAGGAGAGCTTGCTGACAACCATAATGCCAATATTCCCGAGCAGTATTTGCTGATTGGCAGCTTTCCCAATCCCTTCAACCCGACGACCACGATCAGCTTCAGCCTGCCGGAAGCTTCTCGCGTCCACCTGGCCGTTTACGATTTGCAGGGCCGTCTGGTCGCAGAGCTGGTGAACGGCTATCGCCAGGCCGGTTTACAGGAAGTGACCTTTGACGCTTCTGATCTGGCTTCGGGTCTCTACCTCTACCGCTTAGAGGCGGGGGAGTTCAGCTCGAATGGCAAGATGATGCTGATGAAGTAGTTTCAAGTCAAAAATATCCTGAGAAATAGTGTGTGCGGCGGGAAACCGCCGCACTTTTTTTATTGCATCGTTCGGTTTTTCATGCTTTCCGGTTCAGCCCTCGGGGAACCAAGAGGCGAAGGTATCTGTTTCATTCGTGAAGATATTTTCTGAATAGAGGTGCGGACATGTTCAATTGGAAATGCCTGGGAATTCTATCCCTCATTTTCTGCCTGATGCTGTCAATCGGCAGGGCTCAGGACAAGTACAAGGGGGGCACAGCGCCGGACTCCCATGATCTGAAATACAAAACAGACCTCGAGTTTGCCAAGCTACTCAAGAAAGACTGGATGAAAGCGGACATGCTTCCCGGCTTGGTCGCTGATTCGAAACCCAAACCAATCACCGTCCCCGTCGCGGAAGTACCGGAATCTCAAATGACCTCCCTCGAGGAGACTTTCGAACGCAGCCGGCCGGTGGAGGAAATAGAGTTCGTGGAACCTGCACCACCCCCCGAAAGCCCACCAATAGTAAAGAGGCCCTTGCCAATTAAACCGCTTAATATGAGAAAGCTCGAATTCACGTTTTTCGGGACTCCCGTTGAGATCAACTACGACCCCACTCTGGTGGCGTATGTAGGGAATAGGATAGACAACCAGTCGATCAGCTCTTTCTGGGACACCGTCAGCCGAGCGGATTACGGCAAATTTCTCGAGGAGGCGGATTATTATCGGGTCAAGATGAATTTAAATGACTGGGGGTACGGCATCTTCTTACACCAGGCGGCGAAGGCCATTTATCCAGAATCGGCGAATGGGGCGACGCTGCTCACCTGGTACCTTCTGGTCAAGTCGGGATTCGATGCCAGAGTGGGGTACAACGGCGACCGGGTTTTCCTTCTGCTGCCGTCAAGTTACGTATGGTACGAAACGCCTCGTTTTACAGTGGGAAGCAATACCTATTACGTTGCGCCCTTTTCCGAGAATATCGGGCATATCGGTTCGTTATACGTTTATGAGAATGCTTATCCGGGGGCGGAGAAGCCCATTGACGTTAAAATTATTCGAACGCCGACAACCATCAGAGTTCCGGTCGAGAGAGTTTTCAAATTCGAGTACCGGGGGCAGGACTATACAGTCGTTGCCAAATACAATAAGCCTATCGTCGAATTTTTCGACGCTTACCCGCAGACGGATTTAGCGGTGTACTTTTCCGCATCCTTATCGCCGGAGGCGGGATACTCTTTACTCAATGCACTGGAACCGATTATCAAGGACAGATCGGAAGCGGAGGCGGTGAATATCCTCCTCAGATTCGTTCAGACCGCTTTTTCGTATAAGACTGATGCCGACCAATTCGGCCGTGAGAAATTCCTCTTCCCTGAGGAGACCCTGTTTTATCCTTACTGCGATTGCGAGGATAGGGCTGTGCTATTCGCCTTTTTGGTGCGGAGCTTGACGGGATTGGAGGTCATTGGATTAGATTATCCCGGGCATGTAGCCACAGCCGTGAAATTCAACGATCCCATTCCCGGCGATTTTGTGCTGTTCAAGGCACAAAGATATACCATCTGCGATCCCACCTATGTCAACGCTGAAATCGGGATGTGCCAGCCGCGGTACAGGGATATTACCCCTGAAATTGTCAAAACGGGGATATAGAATGAGGTATCAAGGTTTTTAGTCCGTTATAACAAAAGGCGACCTTTTTAGGGTCGCCTTCTCTTTGTAGATCTGTCTGGCTATTTTTTTGCGAATTTCAGCTTCCAGCTTTCAAAGGTGTAATAAATCGCCGGAATTAGGAAGAGGGTAAACAGTGTTGAGGTGAGCAGTCCTCCGATGACCGAGACGGCCATGGGTGCGCGGAATTCGCCGCCGGTTCCCAGACCAAGCGCCAGCGGCAACATGCCCAACGCCGTCGCCGTGTTGATCATAATGATAGGTCTAAGCCGGGTGGGAGAAGCCTGTAAGATCGCCTCGTGGAGAGACATTCCCTTCTCCTTTCGAAGTTTCTGAGTGTAATCAATCAAAAGAATGCCGTTGTTGACGACGATGCCGACCAGCATGATGATTGCCATCAGGGAGATGATGGATATAGAATTGCCGGTCAGGAACAAGGCCAGCAGGACACCGATCAGCCCCAGGGGTAGGGTCATCATGATGGTGAAAGGGTGAATGTAGGATTCGAGAATGGCCGCCATCAGCATATAGGTTAGAATAATGGCGAGGATCAATGCCTTTCCCAAATCCGCAAAAGATTCCGCCATATGTTCGGATTCTCCGCCGAACGTAATTGAATAGCCCTCAGGGAGATTTAAGGTATCTAAGGCAGCCTGAATATGCTTTTGCGCTTCGCCAATGGTGGTGCCGGAAAGTTCCGCTGAAACGATCACCATGCGTTCTTTATCCTTGCGCAAAATTTGCGAGGGGCCTTCAGCGAATTCTGTATTGGCGATGTTGACGATCTTTTGCGGGCCATTCTTGGCCATAACGCTGAAGTCGGGCACTTCTTCGATGCGTTGCAGGTCGGCTTCCTGAAGTTTGACTTTGATGTCGTATTCACGGCTGCCCTCGCGATACTTGGAAACCTTTTGCCCTTCGATCATGGTGCGCATACTCATTCCGACTTGGGCGACGGTCAAATCCTGGTCAGCCATCATTTCGCGTCGCGGCGTAATTCTCAGCTCGGGTTTTCCCGTCTTCCAACTGCTGCGGGGATCCACCACGCCTCGAACCTGTCCGGCGATGTCAACCACTTGATGGGCCAGCGCAGTCAGAACCTCGATGTCGGGTCCGATCACATCAATTTCAAGGTCGGCGCCGCCTCCACCGCCCATTGAGGAGGTCGGCCGAACGATGATCTGAGCGGCGGGAATGTCCACTAATCGGGGGCGCAGTTCATCAACGATCTCAAAGGTTGATCTCCTGCGGGGCGGTGCATCCTGGAGTTGCACGACAACAACGCCCAGGTGAACTCCTTCATTGACCGAGAATTCTCCGGATTCGTTCTTTCCCAATTCGCTGTAAAAGGTCTCGACTTCCGGAATGCGGGAGACTTCATCTTCGATTCGGTGCAGGACTCCGTCCGTCTGAGCCAAGGTTGCACCGGCGGGCATCTCGATGGATACGGCAAAGCTGCCCTCATCCGTCTGCGGATAAAATTCGGAGCCGATGAACACGGCTCCCAGCGTGAGAGCTCCGATGAAAAGCAGCGAGACCGAGCCGAAGAGCAATAGCCGGTGCTTCAAGAAGTAAATCAACGCCTTGCGGTAGGAAACTGCCAGATTCTCGTACTGACGATCCCAGGCCGTGAAGAACTTCTGGAGCACTCCCGTCCGGGTTAAAATGCCGATGATGAGCATCAAGCCGAGGATAACCAGAAAGGTTTTAAATCCAATAGCAAAGAGGACCAGTGAACCCGTGATCGCACCGGCCAGTGCATAGACAAACCAGTTCAAGCGGCGCGAAGCCATCATTGGGGTCAGGGTGAATGACACTAAAAGGGAGAACAGGGTGGCGAAAGCGACCGTCAAACCGAACTGCTTGAAGAACTGCCCTATGATGCCGGACATAAAGGCGATGGGCGTAAAAACGACGACATTGGTCAGAGTTGCGGCGACCACCGCTACAGCGATTTCGCTGGTTCCGATAGAGGCAGATTCACGGTCGGATTTCCCCATTCTCTGAAAGCGTTCGATGTTTTCTAAGACGACGATGGAGTTGGTCACAAGAATGCCCACGGAGATGGCTAGCGCCATCAAGGACATCATGTTCAACGTAAAGTCCGCGAACATTAGAAGCGTAAAGGTGGAAACGATGGAAACCGGCATGGCGACTGCGGCGATGATCGTGCTCTTCCAATTGTGCAGGAAGAGAAAGAGAACCAGAGCCGTCAGGAGGATGCCGATGATGAGGTTATTGAAGACGTCTGCGACGGAGTTCTCGATAAATTCGGTGCGGTCACGGGCAAAGGTGATTTTGACGTCGGAAGGGAGACTTTTTTTCAAAGCCTCCAACTCTTTTTTGACATTTCGCCCCACCTCTACCGCGTTGGCATCCGATCGCTTGATCAGGGTCAGCCCCACAGATGACTTGCCGTTCATTCGGGCTAATTCCCGCTGTTCGGCGAAGGTATCTTCTACGGTGGCGATGTCCGCCAGCCGCACGGCCGGTTCATCCGGAATCATCGGCAGGTAAAGATTGCGGATTTCTTCGATGCTGTCGAATTCACCTTTGACCCGCACGTTGTATTCCTTGTGGTCGGCTGCGATATGCCCGGATGGCAGGTTGATGTTTTCCTGCGCCAGCGCTTGAACGACCTGTAGGATGGATAAACCTCGTGCCTGCAACTTGCGGCGATCTACTGCAACGTGGATTTCCCGTTCTTTACCACCGGTTATTTCTACGCTGGCTAAGCCATCAATGCGGTTCAATCGTTCCTTTATTTCCTCATCGGTCAGGATATAGAGTTGATCTAAGGGGCGCGGGCTGGAGACGGCCAGATTTATGATGGGTATGGCGGTGATATCGAATTTCTGGACCTGTGGGTCTTCCGCGTCTTCCGGCAAGTCAATGCGAATGGCGTCCACCTTATCCTTGACGTCAATGGCGGCCAGATCCACGTCACGACCCAGCTCAAATTCAAGAAAGGTCAGACTCATGCTTTCCTGAGCGATAGAAGTTACCGTTTTAAGTCCCGAAATCGAGGAAACTTCTTCCTCAATCGGTTTGGTAATCAGGGTTTCCACCTCTTCAGGACCCGCTCCGGGGTAGATGGTCGTGATGGTCACGTAAGGGAGTTCGATTTCCGGGAATAAATCAATCCCCAGTCCCAGCAATGAAAAGATTCCCATGACCACGAAGGCGAAGATGAGCATGGTCATCAAGACCGACCGCTTGATGGATATATCGGAAAGAAACATATTCGTTTCCTTTTAGGAGTGCTTAGGATTCAATAATTTTGACTAATTGTCCGTCGCTTAAATTGTTTTGTCCGTAAACGACCACGATCTGGCCGGGCTGTAGTCCAGAAATCACCTCGATTTCAGTGGGATTTTCAGCTCCCGGTTTTATGGGTGTAAAAACCGCGCGTCCCTCGTTCTGGATGACAAAGACACCGATCTGTTCGTTTCTGGTTAGTGCGGCATCCCGAGGGATCAGGATGACGTCCGGCTTCTGTATTACCACGAGCCGCACACTCACCAGGAGACCGGGCTGAAGCAATCCGTCTTTGTTATCCGCTTCGACCCAGACGCTGAAAAGACGGCTTTTGGGATCGGCAGAGATACCGATGTCCGTGATCATGGCGGGAATTTCACGATGGCCGTTGGCGTTGTATCGAATGAAGACGGGAGTATCTTTGGCGAGCTTCTTGCGGTCGTCGAAATTGACGGAGAAGCGGATTTTAACCCGTTCGAGGTTGGCGATGCGTACCACCGGGTCGCCGACGGTGACCGTCTCGCCGGGGCGGTAGAAAACTTCGGTGACTATGCCGTCAATTGGGGCAGTTAAAGCAACTACTTCTGAACTGGTCTCGAGGTTCTCTTTGGCGATGTCTCGATTCAGGAGCGCTTTTTCCAACTGCTGCTTGGAAATCGCTCCGGCCGCGTACAAGTTTTCCATCCGCTTGGCGTCGAGTTGGGCGTCTTCGTAGGCCAGTTTAAGCTGATTATATTGAGCCATAGCCGCCCTGGTGTCCAGGCGGCAGACCACATCCCCCTTCTTCACCCGGTCACCGATCTTGACCGGCACTTCCACTACTTTTTCCATGATGGCGGGAATGGCATCCCCCTGAAGGGTTCCCTCCACTGTTCCCAGATAAGTACGGGAAAGAATGAAGGTTCCCCGCTCTGCCTGCGCTACCCGAACGGGCACTCCGAGCTCGTCCTGGAGTTGGGTGATACTTTTGGGGGCTTCAGTCTGCAAGTTTCTAATCTGCCTCGTCCCGGCCAGGATCAGCAGAATAATCACTCCCAAAACGACGACGATTGTGATGGTACGTTTCATAATTATTGCCTCAGCATGAATTGTCTAAACTAAAACTTACCCATGGCTTTTTCCAGATCGGCCTTTGCTGTGATGGCATCATAGTAAGCCGACAGCTCGTTCGTGTTCGCTTGATTTAGTGCTACCTGAGCATCGAGAACCTCTAATTGAGTAGCCAGACCGTTTTCGTATCGCACTTCAGCGATTTCCAGGCCCTTCCGTGCCAATTGGACGCCTTCTTGCTGCGCCTTGACGTTTTTCATCGCTTCCCTCAACCTGCTTTTCGCTTGAATGATCTCCAGGTTGATTCCTCTGATCAACTGCTCCCGCTGCAGATTCAGCTCTCTTATGTCAACTCGAACCTGCTGGGCGCGATTTTTCGCTTTGAAACCATCGAAAATCGGAATAGTCAGTGAGATTCCGCCGTAGAGGTTTTCCATCCAGTAGAAGTTGTCCACGTCGAAATCTGGTTCCTGGGCGGTTTTGGAATAGCCTCCCACCAGGAAAATGTTGGGCCACCAGACGCCGTGTTTCTCTATCTTCAGCAGATTATCCAGTATCCTCTGTTGTTGGTCAATCTGCTTTATTTCACTGCGGTGTTGGAGTGCCAGCTCAAAGTGGTTTTCGGCGACTTCGTCACCTATGGGATAGGAAGTGAGATCATCCGTGAGTTCGAAGTCCTGATCTTTGGGCAAATCGAGAGCGATGGATAGGGCTTCGAAGGCGACTTCTCTTGCCGTTTGGGCGCTGATTACCTGCGGGTAAAAATTGGATAACTCTACCCGGCTGCGAATGAGATCGTACTCCGAAACCAGTCCTTCGTCGTACATATTCTCGACCTTTTCCAAGTGCGCTCGCATCTGGTCGTAGGTTTCCTGCGATACTCGCTCCCATTCTCGGGCCACGACCGCGCCGAAGTAGAGCTGTGTGATCTGGAGTTTCAGTTCCGATTTAGTCTGCGCAAGTCGCTCTTCCGTTACCTGGCGGTAGAGTTTGGCGATCTTCAGCGCCAATCCGACTTTTCCGGCTACGTAGATTGGCTGACTCAGTTCGACGGAACCGCTGAACAGATTGTCCTGTTGGAACTTGAAGGTCGTCGTCCCGCCGCCAAATTCTGGGGGCAGTTCGGTTACCATTTCAGGGATGATGAAATTTCTCTGATAGTATCCCGTGGCGGAGACGCTGGGCATCGCTCCGGCGTAGGCTTCACCCACTTGAGCTTCAGCTCGATCCATTTCCAGTCTAGCCTGTCGCATCTTGGCGTTTTGTGTTTGTGCGATTTCCCAGGCATCGGAGAAGCTCAACTGGAGTGGTTGTGCATGCGACGTCATCGCATCCATGGCTATAAAGAGAATAGCAAATAGAATCCAGAACGGGCTTTTTTCGATTTTCATGGCTTCTCTTGGATTGATATGGTTTTTTCCGAAAACACTAAGATCCCAGGCAATGTTTTGTTGCCGATATACTGCATTATATTATGGTTATCATACTGTTTTTCAGACACATCAATGCTCTTTGCATTTTAAATTTTAGGCTTTTAATTCGTGCCCAGAAGTCGTATTTACCTGGAGGCGCTGAACAATTTTACTCATCAGATCTAAAAGAATGTCCTGATCAGCTTCCCTTAATGACTCCAGAATGGCTCGGCTGACTTTTCTGTGCTCTTTTAGCTGCCAATTCTTAAATTTTTTGCCATTTTCCGAGAGTTCGACCATAACAACGCGGCGGTCTTCCTCGGTACGGCTGCGGTTGACCAATTTTTTTTGGACCAAGCGATCCACGATACCTGTAACCGTGCTAACGGGCAATCGCAGATGATCTGCTATCTCGGTCATGTTGCAGGTTCCACGCCATCCGAGAAAGAGAAGGACATGGATTTCTCGGGTGGTGCATTCATATTCGGGGGGGAATGGTTCGGCTTTGATGAATAGAAATAACTGCGTCAGTTGACCGATATATTCGGTGAATCTTTTTGATTTTTCTTCCAGGGTTTTCATTTTATTTCCTCAAGCGGATATTTAGAAATCTGAATAATCCATATTTACAATAGTTCAGTTATCGAACTATTCCAATATAGGAAAGTTCCCGGGCTGAATCAAGTTTTTTCGAGATTTTTTTTCAGCGAAAAAAACAAGCGGACATTGCGTTATTGACTAATGCGTCAGCATTTATTTGGGAGTCCATGGATTAATTTGCTATTAAAAAATAGCCTGCAGAAAAATTTTCGTTGCATTAGATAAATATTTTTTATATATTTCAAATGATAATCCTCCAGTGGTTGGAATTATTATCATACGGGAAGGGAAATGAGAGATTTGTTACTGAATCTCTTCCTCGTAGTTGCCTCTGTTGCTACCGGTTTCTTCCTCTGTGAGATGCTGGTCAGGATCGTCTCACCTCAAATTTTATATGGCTACAGGGACATCAACCGGCCTGACAGTGTTTTTATTTATCGGCATCGCGAGAACGCCAATTTGGTTGTAAACGTCGGTGAAGGGGAAAGGCATTTTGTCAGCGACCGTTTCGGTTATCGGGTTAATTACACGAGCCGGGACAGCCCTGAACAGAGGGCTGACGTTACTGTCTTGGTTATCGGCGATTCGTTCGTCGAAGCGCTCGCGGTCGAGAATGAAGAAACGATTCCAGAATATATTGCTCGTTTGTTGAGCGAAAACCTGGGACGATCCGTCGAGGCGGTGAATGCCGGTCATGGCGGGTGGTGCCCCAATCAGTATTACCTGGAGGCCAGGCGTTCGTTGACTCTGCGTAGATTCGATATGGGGCTTGTCTTTTTATATACCGGAAACGACTGCATTCAGGAAATTGACACTTGCTATACTCCTACCAGGTACTTTACTCCACCAAAACTTCGCCTTCCCAGAGGCTTCAGCAAGTCTGAATTCAAATCCTCAATCTATAAGCCGGTTGTTGAATACTTGGGCCGGCGGTTTCACCTGGCCGTATTTCTGGATTATCAAATAAGCCTGCTCTTAACGAAAGTGGGACTGATCAAGCGTTATCAGGAGCGATTTCTCAATCTTAGAACCTTTTTACGAGAAGAGCGCGATTCAGAAAGGTGGGATATCGTGGCGCGCATTTGCGCGGGCATCAGGAATGAATTCCAACGTCATCATGTGCCGGTGCTTTTTATATTGATACCGCCCGACTTCCAGGTCTATGAAAAGATTTTTTACGACGACCTTCAGAAATACAATTTCCCGCTGGAATCAGCGGATCTGGAACAGCCCAACAAAATGCTGGCCGTAGCATTCGAAAAGCGTTCACTGCCGCTCATTGATCTTCTGGATTACCTGCGGCTGAAAGCGACGGAGGAAAAGCGGTTGTACAGTTCAATCACCCGGCACCTCACAGCCCGTGGAAATCAAATTATAGCGGAGTATCTCCTGCCTTTTATGGCGGCGGAGTTGAAAGAGAATCCCTGGTGAAAAACTTCTTCAGGGTCATAAGTTACGATGTCCACTCTCATTGTCTGAACCGCAATTTAACTGATTTCGTTGATTTCGCAGATTTTACGAAACGTTTGAACTTAAAACTTGCCATGAAAGAACATCATAAAGTGAAAAGTAAATAAAGCCTACAAGTAGATCAGAGAATACTTAAAAGTATGGGCAAGGTACGCTGAGCTATCAAGATAAAAATAATTATTAAACCAAGAATTATGTCTTGACAAGTATAAATAAAATTCATATATTTATACGATTTCCACACTCCTTGGATCTTCATAGAAGCGTAAATATGGAACATTAACTAAATCAACAGGAGGTAGTCATGAAAAGTAATGCAAAGTTTTGCGGAGTCGGAGTGACCCTGGTCCTCATGTTTTTAGTGGTTATGCCGGCCACAGCCCAGATCGTTCAGAGCGGCAGCATTCTAATTGATCTTTCGGAAGTGAAAAAGGCAGCACCCACCCCGGGATCGGCTGGTATGGACGATGAACTTTTGGTCAACAGTGGATTTGAAACCGGCACCTTTGATCCCTGGTATCACGATGGCGCCTGGACGATTTCAACCAACAACCCGCACGCTGGAACGTATTGCGCCTATGACGTCGGCAACCACTGGCTGAGGCAGGATATCACACCTACACCTGCGTCTGAGATCGTATCAGCTACACTCTGGTGCAGACAGCCGGAAGAGGCAATATCCGCCATTGACTTTTTCTACAGTACCGGCAGCTACAGCGAAGATCTGATCTGGCCCACAGCAACATGGCAGCAATATGATGTTACAGGATTCATCGAACCCGGCCAGACCGTGGTGGCGATACGTGTCTGGGGATATTCGGGTGGTGGCCCTGATCCTGACGAAACTTTCTTCGACGATGTTTCCATTCAGACGCTGGGAGGTCCTCCTGATGTCACTGTGGTCCTGGATCCAATCGGTGGCCCGATTGTCATACCCGCCGCCGGAGGAAGTTTCGATTACACGGCGGTATTGTCCAACAATGGAACATCCCCCGCCACCTTCGACGTCTGGGTCATGGTGCAGTTGCCCAGCATGGTATGGTATGGTCCTGTCCTGGGACCTGTGAATATCACACTTCCAGCCACGACCAGCATTGCTCGAGATCGAACGCAGACCGTCCCCGTTGGCGCACCTGCCGGGGATTACCTCTACGAAGCTCGCGTCGGTTTGTATCCCGGGACAATCTGGGATAGCGATAACTTCCCATTTGAAAAACTGATGGATGGGGATGGCCCGATTGTTGAAGATTGGACGAATAGCGGCGAGAGCCTTGAGACCTGGCTGACCGCTCCGGAGGCCGAAATTCCGAACGATTTCACGCTTCTTGGCGCCTATCCCAATCCTTTCAATCCGACGAGCACGATTTGCTTCGCTTTACCGGAAGCAGCCCGGGTGAACCTTTCGGTTTATGACGTTTCCGGCCGTCAAGTTGCAACGCTCGTCAATGGCTGGCGGGAGGCAGGTTCTCATGAAGTCATCTTCGATGCTTCCGGCCTCGCTTCAGGAATGTACATTTATCGAATTGATGCTGCTGATTTTGCTGGTTTTGGAAAAATAGTGCTGACAAAATAGCTCGTTATAAGGGAGATATCTTTGGTAGGGGCGACCCGATGGGCCGCCCCTTGTTTTTCATGATGGATGGAAGTGAAAGCAATTGCAATTGGAAGGAAATATTTTTAAATTAAGCGACCTAAGTTTCAGGATTGAAAATGCTCACATCGAACCCCGGCGCCGCTCCGGCGGGTATTCTCAAAACAGTCGCTCTGGACTACTATCACGGATTAAAGGGTCTGTTCACCTGTCCCCGCGAGATCTGGATCACGTTTCTGATTAAAATCCTGGAGAGCCTCTGCTACTTCTCTTCGGTTTTAATGCTGATGATCTTCATGACTCAGGATATGGGGCTTTCCGATGAATTAGCCGGGACGATCTTCGGGATATTTTCGGCTTCCATGTCCTTTTTCATGCTCTTTGTGGGCTTCATCGCCGATTCGCTGGGCATTAAAAAGGCGCTTCTGGTGGGTTTGGTCATCGCTCTGGCGGGCAGGTTGGCCATCACCTTTACGACCAACGGATGGATCGTCTTCCCCGGCTTGTTCTTGCTTTCGGTGGGATTCGCTTACATGATTCCGCTATTAGCCGCGGCGGTGAAGCTTTTTTCCAATAAGAGGGCGCAGAAGTACGCTTTTTCCTGGTACTATGTGGTTATGAACGTGGGATCGTTGGCCGCCGGTTTGACGCTCGATCCGATCCGCGCTACGTTTACCGAGGTGATGCGCTTTAGTTTTTTGGGCATGCCTTTGGCGGTTCGTCCCACCCAGATCATCTTCTTAGTCGGGGTGATGGCCACACTGGTCTCTATGGTGCTGGTGGTCTTCTTCATCCGCAGCAAGGTTCCCAAAGAGGATCTCAATGAAGAAGAGGAAGAAAACGTAGCAGCTCCGGCGGCCACAGCCGATCCGGGCATAGAGGAGTCACGGGAGCACAAATCGGCTTGGGCGATCATGAAAGAGGTTACCCACGAAAAGCGCTTCTGGATCTTCATCAGCTTCATCTTTCTGCTGGTGCTCGTGAAAATGATTTTTCAATATAACCATTCGCTCTATCCGCTCTATATGGAACGCATCGGTTTCAAGGAATGGACGGGCAAGCTCTACAGCATCAATCCCTTCATTATCATCTTTCTGGTGCCGGTCATGACGGCCATCACCGGGCGGATGAAGGCGTTCAGCGTCATCGTGGTGGGTTCGTTCATCAGCGCCGGGTCGGTGTTTTTCATGGGGTTGGGGGAGAGCATCGGGCTGATCGTCGGATTTCAGATTATGCTCTCCATCGGCGAAGCGATTTATTCACCTCGGGTTTACGACTACACCGCCAACATTGCACCTAAGGGTAGGGAGGCGTCTTACATGGCTTATTCCAAGGCGCCCATGTTCTTCGCTAAGGTGGCGGCGGGGCCGATCACGGGGATTCTGCTGGCGAATTTATGCCCCGATACCGGCCCGCGCAACACCGAGCTGATGTGGATTCTGGTGGGGGCGTCAACGCTGATTTCGCCGATTACGCTGTTTCTGGGGAAGAAGTGGCTGGACGTGGAGAGCCGGGAGGCCAGGGGGGAGAAGATATAGTTGTTGGCAGTTAGCTGTTAGCAGTTAGCGGTT
>CAZHMN010000037.1:21050-28391 GCA_964533705.1 uncultured bacterium | reverse complement strand
TGTATTTTCTGGATAACCTGCTTGACAAATGGATAAAAAATTAGTATATTTGGAGTTTACAAAAATGAGAACGCTAAATACAGCGACCACACTTAAACGGCTTTCGGCCGTCATCATCCTGGCGGCAACTTTTACTCTTCTGGGTATCCTCTTCGCTTCACGAATGGAGTGGACCGCGGATTCCAGGGCCGAAGAGGATGAATCCTTAAGTCAGACCTTACGTTCAACAGGATTAATCACACCCGAAGGCGAAAGCCCGTTTGTAGCGGTAGCACAGAAGGTTATGCCATGTGTGGTTAACATTACCGCCAAGAAAGAGGAATCCGGTCGCTCCCAGAACTTCTTCGATTGGGGCCCCTTTCGCGACTTCTTTCCACCTGACTTCCATCCCGACATTCCCAGAGGCGTCACCTCCGGTGGATCCGGCATTATCATTGATAGAGATGGATTCATCCTGACCAACAATCACGTGGTTGCGAAAGCGACTGACATCCAGGTAAAGGACGCCAACGGGCATGAATACAAGGCGAAGATCATTGGAACCGACCCCGAATCAGACGTTGCCTTGATTCAGGTGGAAAACGCCAGGTTCAGCGATGACCAGGTCGCCGAACTCGGCGATTCCGACGCCATCAAGGTAGGGGATTGGGCTATCGCCATAGGAAATCCGTTCGGTCTGAATTTGACGGTAACCGTCGGCGTCATTTCAGCTAAGGGAAGATCCAACCTCTTGATCGCCGGCGGAGGACCCTCCTATCAGAATTTCATTCAGACTGATGCTTCTATCAATTTTGGCAATTCCGGTGGCCCGCTGATCAACATTCATGGTCAGGTGATCGGCGTCAACACTGCCATCAACACGCAGGGGCAGGGAATCGGTTTCGCCATTCCCATTAATCTGGCGCGGAAAATCTCCGCTCAACTGCAATCTGAAGGACAGGTCGTTCGCGGCTACCTGGGGATGGTGCCGCGAGAATTGGATGATGCCACGCGCGAAGCACTGGGTTTAGATCTGGACGTTAAGGGTGTTTTCGTAGACATGGTGCAGGAGAACACGCCTGCTGAGAAAGGTGGATTGAAAGACGGCGACGTCATAACCAAGGTGAACGGGAAACCGGTGGACGACCCTTCCGCCTTCCGCTTCATGATCGCTGAGCTCAAACCGGGGACGGAGATTAAACTCGACATTCTGCGGGATGGCGATGAAAAGAAACTGACTTTTACCCTGGGCAATCGGGCGGACTATCTTGAGCTGGCTGGAACCCCACTCGAAAAGGAGGAGGATATTTGGTTGGGATTGCATGTGGAAGGATTGGGTTCCCCGCGTGCTCAGAAGTGGGGCATCGAAGCCGATGAAGGCGTGCTTGTTGTTGAAGTGGACTTCAAAAGCCCGGCTCAAGGAAAAATCCTGCCCCGGGACGTTATCATAGAAATCAACCGACGACCCGTCAAAGATCTACAGAGTTATCGTAAAATTGTGGCGAAATTAAGCGATAAAAAAGATGCGGTGCTCTTCCGCGTCATCCGTAACGGCCGTAAGACCTACGAAGCTGTAAAACCCTAAATAAATCGCGTCTTATATCCGTTGAGTCCTAAAAGCGATCCAAAGTATGGTATAGAAGCCCAATGACGAAGATCTCCAAGAAAGTCAACATCCGAGCAAACCAATCTTTGGAGAAGTATCTCCAGGAAATCGGCGAAGTGGAACTCCTCGATCCAGAAGAGGAGATCGCCTTGGCGCGCGCCATAAAGGAAGGGGATCAAGAGGCCTTAGAAAAGTTGACTAAGGCCAATCTCCGCTTCGTAGTCAGCGTCGCCAAGCAATATCAAAACCAGGGACTTTCGTTGGGAGATCTCATCAACGAAGGCAACCTGGGATTAATCAAGGCCGCCAGGCGCTTCGACGAGACGCGCGGATTCAAGTTTATCAGTTATGCAGTGTGGTGGATCCGCCAGTCCATTCTTCAGGCCCTGGCCGAACAATCCCGAGTGGTCCGCCTGCCCTTGAATCGCGTCGGCGCCTTAAATAAGATCGGTAAGGCGTTCAGCAATCTCGAGCAGGAGTTCGAGCGCGAGCCTTCACCTGAGGAAATCGCCGAACAACTGGACATGACCACATTCGAGGTGACCGACACGCTTAAAATGTCCGGCCGCCACCTCTCAATGGACGCGCCTTTCAATCAAGGCGAAGACAATCGTCTGCTGGATATTCTCCACAATGATCGTGCCCCTTCGCCCGATCACGGGTTGATGGAAGAGTCCCTGAAAAACGAAGTGGAAAGGGCGTTGCAGACGCTGTCAAGACGGGAAGCGGAGGTCGTGCGCTTGTATTTCGGTCTTAATCGGGAACATCCCTTGACGCTGGAGGAGATCGGCGAGAAGTTCAACCTCACGCGTGAGCGAGTTCGACAGATCAAGGAGAAAGCCATCCGGCGCTTGAGGCATACCAGTCGATCGAAGACTTTGCGGTCTTACCTCGGTTAAAAAACGTCAAATTAAATCGAACGTAAAGGCGCTTGCGTCCTGCCAGCGCCTTTTTCGACAATTATCACCCTGGTTGAAAATAGTACTTGAAATCCACAAAACCGTTTAGTGCATGGGGGATGGCCAAGTTTTAACTTGACAATTTTACCCTTTTTTGTTAACTTAAAAAATCTTCTAATGCAAAATGCTGCCTGTTTATATGTGTATCCAACCGGTCGAATAGGAGGCTCCTATGGGAAAAGTATTCATTGATCGGAGAGAAGGAGAACGCCGGATTGGAGAGCGCCGGGATCTTTCCCCCGAAGGATTACAATTGATGGCGCGTCGTCTCGAAACCATTCCTGACCGAAGGAATGGGGAAGATAGACGGAAGAATGATCGGCGCCAGGTCAGTTGAGAGGGGATCCGAAGGAATCGTAAAGCTGCCCGCCGGATTCTTATTGTGAGTCTATCCGCAAGCAGCAGATGCTTCTTGCGAGGAACCTTTGCCATACGCCACCTGAATCATGTAACCTATGTCAGATTCTTCCCTCCTTTTGTGAACAACTCAGTGCCTCTGAAAGTCTAATTTTCTTCTTGCATTAATCATAGGGGACGCGTATATTCCGTTTCAGAAGCGACTCCGGAGATTCGCTTTTGCCAATGATAGCATAGCATCTCCGCCGCTGAGCTTTCTTGGGGAGGAGATTGGCGCAAAATCAACTGGGGGGTTGTCACCGTGGGTCCGATATTCGTTCGAAGGGGGGAAGTACTGTTTGTATTGAAAACCCCTGAAGATTTCCTGAAAAGCATAAAGTCTGGGAAAATCCGCCCTGCGGATCGGTTATTGGTCAAAGATCCTCAAGGAATCGAATGGATTCCGATCAGCGAAATTCACCAGTTTCGCATTGATATCGACTTTAACAAACTGGAAAAGGGGAAAGGCTTAGAGCCGGACTCATGCGATCTGCTGGATCACATCTGTCAACCGCGTTTTAACTTCAGAGCTTTATTATTGGGAGGATTCTGGTATTTCCTGCACGGTATGCCGCGATATGCGGCCAAGCGCCTTTTTGTTGCAACGATCCTAATATGTGCTGTTACCTGCATCGGATTGGCATCTGGCTTCAATTATATTCAACTCCTACCACTTATATTGGCGGGGTGGCTGCTCACATCACTTTCCAGCGCCCTACGAGCGGATCACGATCTCAATCGCATGCAGGTGGAGCGCTTTAATCAGTGCGATTTACAAAACCTGAGTGGCCAGGATGAAGAAATCCCAACCGTGGTATCAGAGCACCAACCCTTCGACTTCCACTGTCCATCCATAAAAGAAAAAGTTCTAAACTGAACCTCACCGGGATGATTAGCTTTACTTTTACTGAGGAGCAAGAATTACTGAGGCAGCAGGTTAGGCGTTTCGTCGAAGCTGAGATTCTTCCCGTCCGCAGGCAACTGGACGAAGAGGGCAGATTCCCGCGCGACATTTTCCGCAACATGGGAGAACTGGGATTTTTCTCCCTGCGCTATCCAGAAGAATTTGGCGGCTCCGCCGCTGGATCAATATCGCTGGCAATCTTGTTAGAGGAATTGGCTTGGGGGGATCTGGCTCTGGCCGCGGCCTGCCTGATGCAATCACTGATGGGCACCGATTTCATTTACCGCTTCGGAACGGATGACCAGAAGAAGAGATTGCTGATACCCGCGCTGCGTGGGGAGAAAATCGGCACGATCTGCATGACCGAGCCTAATGCGGGATCGGATCTGGGAGCCATCGAGACCAGAGCAGTAAAAAATGGGAATAAGTGGATTTTGAACGGACCCAAGACCTGGGTTACATTGGGGCCCGACGCCGATATTTACACCGTAGCTGCGAAAACAAATCCCGAAGCCGGTTTCAGAGGCATTGATATCTTTATAATCGAGAGAGATAATCCCGGTCTGCACATAAGTAAGCCCATCTATAAACTGGGAATGCGCGCTTCCTCAACTGCCGAGCTTTATTTCGAAGATTGCGCCGTACCCGCAGAGAACTTGATGGGTGAAGAGGGCTCCGGATTCGCAAATTTGAGCGCAGTCTTAAATGAAATTCGAGTGCATACCGGGGCCCTTGCGATCGGCGTGGCGCGGGCGGCTTTTGAAGACGCCTTGCGGTATTCTGATGAACGAATTGCTTTCGGGAGGCCTATCCGCAAGTTTCAAGCTATCTCCTTCAAACTGGCGGATATGGCCACTTTGATCGAATCGGCCAGATTGCACGTCTTTCGCACTTGCTCGATGATCGATCAGGATCTGCCCTGCACCAGAGAAGCTTCAATGGCCAAGCTGGTGGCTTCCGAGGCCGCAAATGAGATAACCGATTTGGCCATGCGCATTTACGCCGCCTATGGGTTCTCGATGGAATATGACGTTCAACGCTACTTCCGCGATGCGCGCTTCTTGTTACTGGGAGGAGGCACTTCCGAGATCCTGAAGGGAATGATCAATCGGGAACTCTGAGGCACTCAGTACCATCATCTTTGTGCTATCAGCAAGAATAACAATCTGCGATAAGGTAAAATCGGGTTATCGTGAGGAAAATTCTGTAAGGCAAGCGCCAATGGGGTGATGATCATGAACGTAGGCGTTATAGGAACTCCGAATCGAGATAAACTGATCCTGACGTCCGGCGCCAAGGTAACCGCCTGGGGTGGGATTGTCTATAACATTCTGACGATGGCGCACTACCTCCGTCCAGGCGACGCGGTGCTCCCCATCTGCCCGGTGGGCGCCGACGCCCGTGATGATTTCCAGTCCCTGTTGGAGAAATTCCCCAATGTGGATCCCAGCGGGATTTATCAAGCTGCCCAGCGTCAAAACCGCGTGATATTAAAGTGTATAACGCATGATGAGAAAGAAGAAACGGCCGAGCTGTCCCTGCCACCTCTACCTTTCGATCATATAAGTAAACATCTCTCGAATTTAAGTTTTCTACTGATCAATTTTACCTCAGGTCGGGATCTCGAAAAGGAAACCCTACGCAGAGTGCGAGATGAATACAAAGGGCCGATCCTACTGGACGTTCACAGTTTGACCCTCAGTGAACCGGATTCCCGCGGTAAAAGGAGGTTGAGAGCATTACGGGACTGGCAGGAGTGGCTTGAGGGGATGGATTACGTTCAGTTTACCTGGAACGAAGCAGCCAGCCTGACCGGTGAAACCAATACGACTTTCGCCGGTTTGGTGGAAGTTGCGGACTGGCTCCTGGAACGAGGAACAAAGGGCGTCATCGTTACGCGCGGCTCTGAAGGAGCCTACTACTTCCATGTTGACGAACAGGGCATTCTGAAGGAAGAAGTTCCCCCCTTCAAGCTTCACACAGTGATTGACACTACGGGCTGCGGCGACGTCTTTTCTGCGGCGTTTATCTGCAATTTGTTGAAGGATAACGATCCTTTGGGCGCAGTGCAGTTTGCAGTGAAGGCTGCCGCATTAAAGGCGACCTTCAGCGGCATCGGACCCTGGTTGAGCGGCTGAAATAGGATTGGAATTATAATAGCAGATGATGGCTTATCAGTTCAAGGGAAAAACCTTTGAGGACTTCTCTGTCGGCAATGAGTTCTCTACCGCCAGCCGGACCATCACCGAAGCGGATGTAGTCCATTTTGCCGGCCTATCCGGCGATTTTAATCCTTTACACACCGACCAGACCTTCGCAAAAGACACCCCCTTCCAAGGCCGCGTCGCTCACGGACTGCTGGGCGTGGCGGTTGCATCCGGACTCGTCAGTCAATTGGGTATCTTCGAGGGGACGACAGTGGCCCTTTTATCTATGGAAATCTCCTACCGGGCAGCGATCCTCTTTGGGGATACCATTCACGTTAGGATGAAAGTTGTCGAGAAAAAGGAACTATCCAAACCCGATTGCGGTGTCGTTACATTTTCCACGGATGTAATCAATCAGCGTGACGAAGTTGTCACCGCGGGGAAATGGGTGGTGGCGCTAACGCGGCGTAAACCGAAAAGTTGAAGTCATTTCAGGATAAACTTATCCTCATCACCGGCGCCTCCTCGGGGATCGGCCGCAAGACAGCGGAAGATCTCGCCTCACAGGGAGCACGCCTTCTCCTGGTCGCTCGTCGCCGAGAAAAGTTGGCCGCGTTGGCGGAGCGAATAGCCGATAGCGGAGCCGGGGCGCAAGCCCTGCCCTGTGATCTCGCCGATAGAACCTCTCGGGAAAGCTTAATCGCTGAAATAACTTCACAATACGGCACACCGGATATTCTGATCAACAATGCCGGATACGGCAACTACCGCCTCTTCATCAGGGAAACGCCCTCCGAAATTGACCGCATGATGGAGGTGAATTACAACGCAGCCGCCCACCTCATGTCGGCTTTTCTTCCGGCGATGATAGAGCGCGGTTCGGGCGCTGTGGTCAACGTCTCTTCCGGGGCAGGCAAGGTGGCGATCCCCCAAATGGCCATCTATTGCGCCACCAAGTTCGCCCTCTGTGCCCTGACAGAAGCCGTTTCCTATGAATTAGAAGGCACCGGCGTTACAATTCACTTAATCAATCCCGGCCCGGTCGAGACCGAGTTCTTCACTGCGGGGGTGTGGGAGGGAAGCCGCAACCAGAAGAAGGCCAGCCCGGCGCAAGTTTCACACTCTATCCAGAAAGCTATCCTCACGAATCGCTTAATCAGTTACGTCCCACCCAAACGCGGCTTGATGGTTTACGCTTTCAATCTCTTGGGCCCTTTGGGCCGCAGGGTCATGCGGCTTCGAGCCAGAGTGAAGTGACCCAATCCTCAGCCAGAGACGAAACCCATCATCGTTCGAGCGTGGCCAGATTATCCGTGGCGCCGAGTCCCTGTACTCGGCGCTTCTGCAATC
>CAZHMN010000037.1:6273-20950 GCA_964533705.1 uncultured bacterium | reverse complement strand
GTGGCGCCGAGTCCCTGTACTCGGCGCTTCTGCAATCGCAAAATCTGAGCAGGGATCTTGACGCGGTTCTTCAGAGTTGCATTGGTAAAGAGAATATTCAATCGCTGGAACAGATCGGTTCTTTCGGTTGGGAGATTAAGCAAATGAATGGGAATCCAAACAAACGCCTGAGGTTGAAATGAGAAGGTTCAGATTTGTTGTGACGCTTTTTTTGTTAGCTTTGCTCATGGGCTGCGCCGGCACCCGCAAGCCCGATCCAGAGATGCAGCGACGCGTGGAATACGTCAAAGGAGCCATGACTGCCGTAGCCAACGCTCTGCAGTTCTACTACAATGATCACGGCTTCTTCCCCAAAGGAATGGCGACTCTGCGGGACGCTGATTACCTGGCGTTGGCACCGGACGTTGAGCGAGAATGGGATCTGAAGTACTACACCGGCGGCGGTCAGGTCATGATGGTGGAAGCCGTCAGCCGATCTACCATGCCGGATGGAGAAGGTCACAAAATCATTTACCGCCTGCCGGACGAGAGTTGGGAAGGATACGGAATCACTGAGTTTCCCTGATCCTGCAGACTGTATGAGTAGCGTAGCTCGGTAAGTTAATTTTGCCGCGAATCTTTTTGCCGGTTTCTGCATCTAAATATAAAAGCAATACGAGAACGCCAATTCAAACTGATAAATCCAGCTATGCCGATATTCGAATACCACTGTCCAGACTGCCAGGAAGATTTCGAAGAGCTGCGCTCTTCATCCGATCGGGATGAACCTGCTGTCTGCCCTAAGTGCCAGAGCCGCCGTCCGACGCGAAAAGTGTCCATTTTTGCGTCTGCTTTGGGCGGTGTGCTGTCGGGAACTTCTTGTTCCCCCCGGGGCGGATTTACCTGAGGCTAGGCCTGGCGAGTCGGAGACTCTTGAATGAAGTAAAAAAATCCCCGGAAACGCTCCGGGGTTTTTATTTGATATTTCTGAATAACTTAGATAGATATTATTTGCTTTGGGGGCCACCAAAACCCAGGAATCCAATCTCACCCATTCTACCCGCCGAATAGGCCTCTTGAATCGCCTCCCGAACGAACCGGAGTCCTTCGCTGACCGCCTTCTTTAACTCTTTGCCGTCACCCAACTCCGCCGCAATCGCCGCTGACAACGCGCACCCCGTGCCGCGCAACCTTACCCCTTTTTGTAAGCGGTGATGTGGGAATTTTTCACAAGTTCCTTCTATGGCCAGAACGTCAACCGGATCTCCATTCAGGTGACCGCCTTTTAGGAGGACGGAGCAATCCCAGCGTTGCGAAAGCTCGGTTGCGGCTTCCTCGATCTGATCCGGATCAATCGTTTCAAGATTTAGAAAGTGGATAGCTTCATCCAAATTGGGCGTAACGATCCTGCACAGCGGAATCAGCCGCTCTTCCAGCAGTGGAAGAGCGGAAAGGAGCAGGAGCTCACCGCCGCCTGATGCCGAAAAAACCGGATCCAGAACGATCGGAATGGAACGTTCTGTTAGGAAATCGGCCACCATGTTCACGGCTTCCGGACTGTAGAGCATCCCGATCTTTACGGCTGCCGGTTGGAATTCTTCGAATGTGATCTCCAGCTCTTTGTTAACGAAGGACTCTGGTAGCGGTCGGACAGAACGCACGCCCGAGCCCCCTTGGACGGCCACGGAAGTGAGCACGGCCAGCGGATGAAAACCCAGAGTCCGGAAAACCGCCGCGTCCGTGAGAATGCCCGCTCCTCCGGTCGGATCGAACCCTGCGATGGTTAAAAGTGATTTCTTTTTTTGCATTTCCAGCGGATCGGTCAGGCGAAATGATCGAAGGAGGTGGGATTTACCTTTTCGCAACGGCCGTCGCGATAGTTCAAAACCAAGCCTTGCTCACTAGTGATGCTGCCAATTCGTGAAATAGTTTTACCCAACTGTTCGTTCACCAAATTGCGGAACTGATCGAATTTTGTTTCCGGTGTACAACCCAAGAGCTTATAATCTTCACCGCCCCGCAACAGTAAATCCGTTATATTCCAATTATTTCGAGCTGCGACGTTTTGCAAAGTCTTGGTGATCGGAAATTTTTCTTCTTCCAGCGTCGCGCCGACACCCGAAGCTTTTAGAACGTGTCCCAGATCCCCGGCCAGGCCGTCGGAGAGGTCAATCAGGGCGGTGACCAGACCGCTGGAGGCGCACAGCATTCCCAGTTCAACCTCAGGGGAGGGCTTTAGAAAGGCATTAAGTAGCTCTTCGTAATCATCTGCGAACTTTTCCTCCTTCAGAAGACGTAGTCCCGCTTCAGCACTCCCCAACGGCCCCGAAACCCAGATAACGTCTCCTGATTTCGCGCCTCTTCTGGTAATCACCTGGTTCGCGGCAACCGTGCCATTGGCCGTTCCGGCGATCATTAAAGGGCCCCCCGAACGGGAAAGATCGCCGCCTAACAGGCTGATTTTATACTGATTGGCCAGCGCTTTGAAGCCTTCCATGAACTCTGAGATTTCAACTTCAGACCAGGTGCCCGGAACGGCCAGCGAGAGGTGGGTATGTAGAGGTTGCCCCCCCATGGCGGCGATGTCGGAGAGATTGACGGCCAGCGATTTCCATCCCAATTGGTATGCACTGCCCCAGTTTTTGCGGAAATGCACCCCTTCGACGAGGAGATCAACGGTCTGCAGAAAGAGCTTGTTTTCGCATGCCTCCAGGTGTAGGGCAGAAGCATCATCCCCCGGCCCGATCTTTACGTCATTTCCGCACTTCCAGCCGGCTTTCAGTTTTTCGATCAGCTCGAATTCGGTGGTCATTCACTTTCGCTCATGGCGTGTTCCGGCCCCGCCAGGATCTGACCGTAAGTTTCCGGATCGGTCAGTAAGTTTAAGGCCGCTTGCATCTGAGTGTCGCTGGGCAAACCGGCCAAAATACGTCCCCTGTGGCCCTCCTGGAGACCGGCGACCTCGCGAGCCAATCCATTGATGATGAAATCGAGGTGTTGCTCAATATAGTCGGGTCGTGCCGCTTTGATCTCAGTTTCCAGGCTCTGTAAACAGTCCCGAATGTTCTCCCCCACAGAGGAATCTTGTTCGGCAGAGGTGACCAGTTTTTCAATTTCCTCTTCAATTTCAGTCGTAAAACTGAAATTCTTTTCCTGAAGGTAGGCTCGGAATTCTTCTATAATCTCAGGCGTGATTTCAGCGTCCATCTTCTCGGGGTGATGGTCGAGATATACGCTGCTGAAATCGTACAGATACCCCCCCCGGATGATCTCCATTTCGTACCGGTCTAATTCCGGCAGCGAAACCTCGAGGTCGGGGGTGATTCCACCGCCACCGTAGACCGTTCTGCCCGCTCTGGTGGAATATCTTTCTTCTAATTTGGGACCTTCCTGCTCTTTTTTGGATTCCAGAATAACCTCGTTGTCATCGTTGAAGTAGTCCAGTTTTTGGATTAACCGGCCCGAAGGGGTGTAATATCTCGCGGTGGTGATCTTTAATGACCGGCCATCCTGGAAATCAACGAGTGTCTGCACCAAACCCTTGCCGAAAGTTGTTTTGCCGACGATGACGGCTCGATCCAGATCCTGCAGAGAACCGGCCACAATCTCAGAGGCCGAGGCCGACCCTTCATCAACCAGTACCACCATGGGAATGTCGGGACACACCGGTTCGAGTTGGGAACGGTAGATCCTGTGTGTTGACTCATCTCGCCCCTGGGTGCTGACGATTTCCTCGCCTTTAGGCACGAAATTCTGAGCGACCTCGACGGCTGCGGGCAGGAGGCCTCCCGGATTGTGGCGCAGGTCCAAAATGAGGCCCGTCATGTTCTGCTCCTTTAACGAGAGTAGCGCTTTGCGAATCTCAGATCCGGCGTTGCGGGAGAAGCGGGCCAGTTTGATGTAACCCACGCCGTTATCAAGTAGGCCCGCATAAGTGATATCGCGTATTTTGATTATCGCCCGTTCTAACGTGAAGGAGATCGGTTGAGACTGGCCGATGCGCTCGATTTTGATGTTCACCGTGGTCCCCGGTTCGCCTCGCAGTAAGCGGGCGGCGTCGGACGTGGAAAAACCGAAGGTCGGCTGTCCGTCAATTTCGACGATCTTGTCGCCGGGACGGATGCCCAGACGCATCGCCGGCGTATCCTCGATGGGTGATATAACCGTCAGCACTTTATCCTTGCCTCTGATTCCAATTTCGATGCCGACTCCGCCGTATTTGCCGGCCGTCATGATGTGCAGGTCGTCCGCCGCCTCGTTGTCCAGAAAGACCGTATAAGGATCCAGCGTGGTCAGCATCCCCTCAATGCCCGCCTTCATGAACTCTTCGGGATCGATGACGTCAACATAACGCGCATTGAGTTCTCGGTAAACCGCACCGAAGAGCCCGATGTTTTCCTTGATCTGGCGGTACAGGTCATCATTATTTCTGACAGGTGCTGCGAACGCACTCAACGAGTACGCGCATAAAAGGATGATCAGGTATCTCGTGAATCGTGACATTGTTATCCTCGTCGGAAACCTGTAATTACATGTATCTTTTTCAACTGTGTTTTATCGGTTCAAGAGGCTGCCTTGCCGCTCGTCCGACTTCAATGCCGACCGGCAAACCTGAATGCAGCTTCAATCGCGCATTTCATGGATCCCGGGTCGGCGATCATCTTGCCGGCGATATCGAAAGCCGTGCCGTGATCCGGGGAAGTACGGGGAAAGGGCAGCCCGCCGGTGGCATTCACGGCTCTTCCGAAACCCGCCATTTTAACGGGAATCATTCCCTGGTCGTGGTACATGGCCAGGATGGCGTCGAAATCCTTCCAGCGGGGAAATAATGTATCCGCCGGGAAGGGGCCTTCCACCAACACTCCGTCGCTGCGGGCATCCTCGATAGCTGGAATAATGACCTCCTCTTCTTCCCAGCCGAAAAGGCCACCCTCGGAAGCGTGCGGGTTCAGAGACGTTACTGCCAGTCGGGGATTGTCCACTCTGAACCAGTTAATGACCGTTTCGTGCAATATTGAAATCTTGTCTCGTACCAGGCTGCGTCGAAGCAGCTCTGAAACATCCCGCACGGCAACGTGCGTGGTGACAATACCGACGCGCAACTTGCCCGCCGCCAGGATCATGATAAAACGAGCCGCTCTGCACAGACTGGCGATCATCTCTGTTTGACCCGGGTAGTGAAATCCGGCCAGGTGCAGCGCTTCTTTGGAAGAGGGGGCGGTGACCAGCGCCGCGGCTCCCCCATTCATGCAGGCTGCTACCCCCAAGACAATACCCCGACCGGAGATACCCCCAGAATCCACTGCGGTGAGTCCGTATGATGGTTGAAAATCCAGCGCTCCTTTGGGTTCCAGGACGGGAATCCCCTCAACCTTCTTGGCATCGTCTAAAGATTCCACCCGTTCAAGCGCCAGGGGTTCCCCCAGCATTTTGTTTATTACCTGTAAAACGTTATATGAACCTGCCAGAATTGTATGGGATCGCTTTTTCTGTGGCAGTTCAGCTAACGCTTTTAATGTAACTTCAGGCCCGATTCCGTTGGGATCACCGCAGTTGATGAATATGTGCATCTGGAGTTAATCCTCCGGTATTCGTCAAATAGACTGTCGAGGTCAGCTATTTGCTTGGGCAGTTCCAGCTCCTTATCCTCCTGATCAGAGGTTAAGATAATGAATTCTCAATCGAAAGTCAATAAAAAGCAGGTTCATAAATACAGGACGTCAACAAGTGTCTTTCTTCAGGAACCTAGCCTCTTCCTATACCGTTAAATATTCAGCTCCTCCAGTTAAAACAAAATAGGGTGAAGGGTGGTAGGTCAGCTCTTTCGCCCTATTTTAATTATGGTGATTAACTAAATGTATTGACAGTCGTCGGCGTCAGGCCACCGAAGTGAGGCCTGGCTCGGCGACGCTGACTACGCGCGATTATTCAGCTATAAAAAACCATAATCGGGGTCGCCCCCGACCCGATACTTGGTTAATTTAATTAGTTAAAATCCATCATTAAAATCCAAAAACTACCTGGGAGATTCATGGATTTAAAGGAAAAATTCATTAAGGGGCGACGAGTGTACGACGGCAAGCTGCTGAAAGTGCACCGTGACGTCATCGCCATGCCGGATGGTCGGCAGAAAATTCGCGAGGTCATCCGGCATTCAGGAGCTTCAGTGATCGTTCCCCACCTCGGTAACTATCGCTTTGTCATGGTACGGCAATTTCGCTACGCCTTAGGACGCGAAACGCTGGAATTTCCTGCCGGCCGCTTGGATGTCGGTGAAGATCCGCTGATTTGCGCACGCCGGGAACTCAAGGAAGAAACGGGTTATTCCGCTGGACGCTGGGAAGAGATGTTGATGATACACCCCGCACCGGGATACAGCGACGAACAGCTTTGGATATTTAAGGCGGAAGAACTGAAACCCGGGAAAAACAATCTCGATTCCGATGAATTGGTGCAGGTTGTAGAACTATCGCTGGATGAGCTTATGGAACGTTTGAGCAAGGGCAAAATCACTGACGCCAAGACGGTAGCCGCCTTGCTTTTCTTGAAATGCTGGCTTTAGCTGTTCACTGGGGGAGTGCCAAGGCAATGAAATGAGGGTAAATTTGCTGGTTTCGCCAGTAGATGAGAAAATTTAACTTGACAAACCCGGAAATTATGTTTATCTTATATGCTGAGATGAATAGATGAATGGGAGCCTGTCCTGATTGTTCCCTGGAATTGGTAATTTGGGATTAACTCAAATAAATTGCCGTTATCGGCTTAGTTCTGCAGTCCAAAAGAAGTTAACGTTCCTCTTGGAGGATCAACCCCAAAGACAATGCCAAAGCATCCTTTCGCCGGGTGGAACCGGTCGGGGTTTTTTTGACCGCTTTTATCGGGCATGGAGGGAATATAGCCAAAATGCGCTCTGGCTGCTGATTCCTTAAACCAGCCGGAGCTTTTTCTTTGCGACGACAGCATGGTGAAGACGAAGACTGAAAACCTTGAAACAGAAAGCCAGAATGTGACAGGTACCGACCAAGCCCAGCCAAGTAATCGCCTCGAGATTCCCTTAAAGGAGGGTGAACTCTTTGCCCTGGCCGGTGTGCACGATCGCAATTTGAAGGTCTTACGCGTTTGCCTTACTGCTAAGCTGGTTGCGAACGGTGAAACGATCGTTATTATGGGAGATCCCCCCGCCACCGCTCAGGCGAAAGCAGTCATCGAGGAACTCCTGAAGATTGCCCGCAAGCGAGGTCGAGTTGAGAGTGAAGACGTTGAGACTGTTTTGCGGATCATGTCCAGCGGGGAACAACTGGAAGCCCGTGAGATCCCATCGGGCTTATCCTCGATAGAAACGCCACAAAAGCGTATTCATATGCGCTCTCCGAACCAGGAGCGATACTACCAGGCCACCAAATCCAACGATATTGTCTTCGCCATCGGGCCCGCCGGCACGGGAAAAACTTACCTGGCGGTGGCGATGGCCGTTGAAGCGCTGGTGCGCCGCAAAGTGAACCGCATCGTGCTGGTCCGTCCGGCCGTTGAAGCGGGTGAAAACTTGGGCTTTCTCCCGGGCGACTTGAAGGAAAAAGTTGATCCCTATTTCCGTCCGCTCTACGACGCTTTAATGGAGATGATCCCCATCGAACGGGTTAAACGCTTGATCGAGCGCAATGCCATTGAAATTGCTCCCCTGGCTTACATGCGGGGCAGAACGCTGTCGGATTCCTACGTTATCTTAGACGAAGCCCAAAATACGACTGCCGAACAGATGATGATGTTTTTGACCCGGTTGGGAACCCGATCAAAAGCCTTAATCACAGGCGACAAGACCCAAATCGACCTGCCGAAAAAGGAAGAGTCGGGATTGCTTCAGGCTCCATCGGTTTTGAAAAATATCTCTGGGATTGTTTTCGTCGAATTGACGGAAGAAGACGCCGTGAGGCACGAATTGGTGCGGCGTATCATAACCGCTTATCAGGAATACCGGAATAACGGTGTTCAAGGGAGCGGTCAGGATCAGTCGAAGTAAGCGCATTGCAAGGAGCGCAATGCGCCATTAATAGGTAAATCAATACGAGTATCACCTTCATAGTCTGGAATATTCTTAGCTATTGAATGTGGCTGAATTTTGGTGGGTTCAAACGCCGGAAGTAATAATGTGAGTGGTTCAGTTTCGGTTATTTTGGCGCATCCCCACGGATCGCCCGATTTGAAAGTGTTGGAGGATTTAGCGCGCCGGGTTCTTTCAAGAGAGAATTGGTTTTATCACTTAGAAATAGTTATTGCAGATGATGCCGAACTTCGACGCCTAAACAGGCTTTTCCTGCAGCGCGATGAGACAACCGACGTCATGGCCTTTCCGGTTGATGGTGATGAAGGAGATGGCGGCGAGATCTACATCAATCTGGATCAGGCGCGGGTGCAAGCGCTGGAAAATTCGGAGTCAGTGCAAAAAGCCCTGGCGAGACTGTTGATACACGGTATTCTGCATATAGGCGGCTGGAGCGATGCCACCGATGAGAAACGTGATCGAATGCTCCGGCACGGAGAAAAGTACTTATCGGGCTTAGGTTGAGTGTAAGCCTAATATAGTTTATTCTTTCGGAAATCGAAATCAGGTAGCTAAATAGCTGCGACAAAATAGTGGAAGATGGTTTAGGCGCAGGATTTCTCCTGCTGGGTTTGGGAATCTGTCTGGTTTTCTCTGCTTTTTTCTCATCATCTGAGACAGCCTTTTTCTCCCTGACTCAAAGTACAATTGCCAACCTCAAAGAGGCCAAAGACCTCCGTTCGAGGAGGGTCGTTCGTCTGCTGGACCGACCCAAAGATCTTCTCATTACGATTCTGACGGGTAATGCGCTGGTCAATGTCGCTGCGGCGGTCATCGGTGCTGTCTTATCCTTGCGCTTATCCGAAGCAATCGGCTTTCCGGCCGCCCTCAGTTTGGCAATCGAGATCCTGCTGATCACCGGCATCATACTCATAATCGGTGAAATTACGCCCAAGATTATGGCCTTGAAACACGCCCAAACCTGGGCTTTATGGACGGCTCTTCCCATTGACGTGATTCGTCGCCTGCTCTTTCCCGTCACTTGCCTGTTGAATTTGCTTTCCAGCGGAGTTTCGCGCGCCCTGCGGGTGGAACGCCACAGACTCACGATATCGGAGGACGAAATAAAGACTCTGGTCGAGGTTTCGGGCGAGCGCGGCGCCCTGGAAGAAGACGAAAAGGAGATGATTCAGGGCATCTTCGAGATTTCCGAGACTACGGTCAGGGAAATCATGGTACCCAGGGTGGACGTTGTCTGCCTTCCCATTACCTCGACCGTAAGGGACGTTATCAAGTTGGTGAAGGAAAAAGGTCATTCCCGTATCCCCATATACAACGAAAACCTGGATAATATCGCCGGATTGATACACGTCAAAGATCTGCTTCCTTACCTGGAAAACGGGGACCGGGAAGTTGAGATAGCCAACATCCTGCGTAAAGCTTATTTCGTCCCGGAAGGCAAAAAGATTGATGACCTGCTGCGCCAATTTCAAAAAGACAAATCCCACCTGGCCATCGTCGTTGACGAATACGGCGGAACCGCGGGGCTGGTGACCCTGGAAGACGTCCTCGAAGAAATCGTCGGAGAAATTCAAGACGAATACGATAGAGAAGTTCCTCTCTACCAATGGGTAGATGAAAATATCCTGGTCGCGGATGCCCGAATCAATATCGGTGAATTGAACGAAGTTCTTGGGGATGAAATTCTCCCGGAAACTGACGATTATGAAACGCTGGGAGGATTCATCTTTTCGCAGACCGGAGATCTACCGAGGCCGAAAGAAACCCTGAATTACGGAAATCTCCACTTCACCATTGAAGAGCTTTCCGGAAAAAGAATCGGGAAGATCCGCATTGAAAAGAGAGCCCCGCACGAGAGTAGTGAGACGGAATGATCCACCTGTTGGATCATACATTATGCTATGCGGGACCCGCTGAAATATGCAAGTTCAAAACCAATTAAAGAAAATTATGAGGAATGCCTGGGCGCGAATTGCCGCATTTTTCATTGTAAGACGGCTTAAATCGTCCCCGGATTCCCCTCTGGATTTTGGCCGGCTGATAGATAAGCCGGAAGACTGGCTACTGGTCATGCCAGTCGAAGCGAATGCCTTTGATGCAGCGGTATCCAATTGCGAAATGCTTCTGAAAACTCTGAAAGGCGTTCGGCTGCACCTGCTCGTCCCCAACGAGTTTCGACACTGGGTGAAAACGACGCCTAACTTAAAGGTTCATCCCTTTTATCGACAGGACCTTTTCTTGGGGCGTTTCCCCAAGAGTGCTCTTTTGCAGAGACTGCGCAAGCTTGAACCTACCGTTGCTGTGGATCTCTCGCCTCGCGCTACACCGCTCTCGCTCTTCGCCTGCGGTCTAAGTGGCGCAAAAATAAGAGGATCACTTTCACGCCTGGATGGGGACGCGGTCTTTAACTTCCTGGTCAAAACCAGAGCGGGGAAAATCGGGGATCGGTATCGCGCTCTTTTTGCGTACCTATCCTGAAACCCCGGATGTATCTGGACACAGAATACCTCAAGCGAAGTTTTCTCCCTTTCGTTCAGAGACCGGATCGTTATGTCGGCGGGGAATTGAATCTTCCCCGACTTCCCGATCAGCCGGTTCTGCGCGTCGCGCTGGCCTTCCCGGATCTGTACGAACTGGGGATGTCCTACCTGGGTCTGCGAATCCTCCTGCACCTCGGCAATCGCGTCGAAGGCGTGGCCTGCGAGCGGGTCTTCATGCCCTGGTTCGACGCCGTCAATAGATTAAAGACGACAGGAATCCCTCTTTTTACCCTCGAAAGCAGGACCCCATTAAACAAACTTGACCTCCTCGGTGTCAATCTGCAGTATGAATTGCACGCTACCAACACTCTCGCTATGCTCGATCTGGGCGGCGTGCCCCTGCGGAGTGAAAAGCGCGCGGAAGAAGATCCCCTCATTCTGGGTGGCGGTCCCTTGGCTTACAGTCCGGAACCGTTTGCGCCCTTCTTCGATGCCATAGTGGTAGGGGATGGAGAGTGCGTTTTTCCTGAGATACTGGAAGTCCTGAAAGCTGAAAAGAAAAAAGGATCCTCCCGCCGCCGGAAAATTCGGGCTTTGGGCGAGATTCCCGGCGTCTATCTCCCGGGATATTACCAGCCCCGTTATACCGGGAGTGGCAAGTATCGCGGCCTGCGCTTGCTGGATTCGTCTCTGCCCTCGGTCATCACCGCGCGGATTACGCCTGCGCTCCTACCTGAACATTACCCCCCCGTTCCCATCGTACCGAATCTGGAAGTGACTCATAACCGGTTAGTGCTCGAAATCGCCAGGGGATGCAGCCGAGGATGCCGTTTCTGCGCTCCCGGATTGGTCAACAGGCCGGTTCGAGAAAGACCGGTCGCCGATCTCTTGAACGAAGCTCGCTCAGGTCTGGCCGCGACCGGATATTCCGAGGTTTCCCTGCTCTCCCTCTCGACGGCGGATTACCGCTATCTCGATCAACTTTTAGATGGATTGGAGCCGCTGTTAGCGGAAAATCGCGCCTCGCTCTCATTTCCATCTCTTAGGCCGGACCTGTTCACCACCCGGATGGCCGATCGCGCCTCCGCACAATCCCGTACAGGCTTGACTTTCGCACCCGAAGCGGCCACACCTCGCCTACGAGCTGTTATTAACAAGCAGACGTCGGATGAAGCTCTCCTGAGTGCCGCTCGTCTGGCTTACGCTAAAGGGTGGAACCTCCTGAAATTATACTTCATGATCGGGCTGCCGACGGAGACCGAGGAGGACGTTCAGGCGATAATAGATTTGGTCAGAGGGGTCGAACAAATCGGTAGATACCACCAGGGACGGAAGTTGAACGTCTCGGTCTCGCCGTTTTCACCGAAACCGCACACGCCTTTCCAGCGGGAAGGACAGATGGGTGTGGAGGAGCTGCACCGGCGCCTGGGGATGCTCAGGCGGGGTCTGGGAAAAAGTTGGATGGTTAAATTGGACGCCCGAGACCCCGAAATCGCTCGCGTTGAGCTGGCAATATCGAGAAGCGACCGGCGCGGAGCCGATGCCATCGAAGCCAGCTACCGGGCAGGCGGACTATTCGATGCCTGGAGCGATGGATTCTATGCAAAACGCTGGGATGAGGCATTTCAACAAGCTGGTCTTGATCCCGCCGAACTCACGGCGCCCATCGCTGCCGATGAGGTTCTACCCTGGGATCACATTGACGTCGGTATTGATACGCAATTCTTACAATCGGAAAAAGACAACGCGGCAAAGGGCGAATTCACCCCGGATTGCCGGGTCGAAGGATGTCAATTCTGCGGACTGCACGAGAGAATCGATTTGCCGTGTCCAGAGGTGCCTGTTTTGCCCGTGGACGTCACACCTGTATCCGCAGCTACCATATCGGAGCCATGCGCATATCACCGCTATCGCCTGATTTACCGAAGAAGAGAGGAATCGAGATTCTCAGCTCACCTAAGCGTGATAAGTGTGTTAGAGAGGGCTCTTCGCAGACTGCGTGTACCTCTCGAGTTTACCAAAGGATTCAAACCCCACCTGCGACTGGCAGCCTCGCCCCCACTTGGCGTTGGGATGACGTCGCGAGCAGAGTATCTCGATTTCGGTATCGGAGCGGTGTGGTCATCGCAGTTAATGGATCGCCTTCAGGAGGTGCTTCCTCAGGGCATTCAGGCAACAGAAGTTTTGGAGATACCGGAGAATCAGCCGAGCATCGGTGCACTGAACGTTTTCTTGTATCGGGCGAAAAAGCGAGACGGCGGCTCTCTCGATAATTATCGAGATGCCATCATCAACCTGTTATCCTCGCGAACCATACCCATATTACGGACTCAACCCAAAAAAGCGCGTGCTTTTGACGGCAGACCAGGGCTCTGGAAACTCGAACTGGAAGGTGAGAATCTACTGATCGGCCTGAAGGCCGTGGCCGGGCCCATTCCCCGGGTGGAAGAAATCATCAGGTTGATCGCTGAAGCGAGCGGCGAAAATGCAATTGACTCCCCGGAGGAAATCATGGCTACCTGGGACATCGAACGAGTGGACATGTGGTGGCACGTCGAAGGCGTTTCTTATCATCCCACAAAAGAACCCGTTCCAGTCGAAAATAATCACAATAAAACTACATAAAAATGAAAGCAAAACAGGAAATCATCATCAACGCCGCACCGACGGAAACGCGCATTGCAATATTGGAAGACGGTGATCTGGCTGAATTATTTGTCGAGCGTCCCCAGCATCAGAGGACTTTGGGAAATATCTATAAGGGGATTGTTCGCAAAGTGGCTCCGGGAATGCAGGCGGCCTTCGTCAATATCGGATGGGAATCGGATGCCTTCCTCCATTTCTCCGACGTGGCCAGCGTGGGCAGCACCGGCGGACAGGCTCCCACCCCCATTGTTGAAATGGTGCTGGAGAACGGGGAAAACGGTCGGCGCACGGCGAAAGCACCCCTGCGAACCAATCAGGAAATTATCGTTCAGGTCATCAAGGAGCCTATCGGCACTAAGGGGCCGCGAGTTACTTCACAGATTTCTCTGGCAGGGCGCTATCTGGTGCTAATCCCCGGGCAAAGCGATTCGGGCATTTCCAGGCGCATTACCAACTTTCAGGAACGCAAACGGTTGCGGAGCATGGCTCGTACCCTGCGTCCCAACGGTTTTGGATTAATCATTCGCACCGTGGCGGAAGGTCATCAGGTCGAGGAGCTGCGAGGCGACCTGCAGAACTTAATGGAGCAGTGGAAGAGATTGGAGAAAAAAATTCACGCGGAACGTGCCCCCAGCTTGATCTATCAGGATCTGAGCATGGCCTTCAGTGTAGTCCGAGACCTCTTTACGCCGGACATTTCCATCCTGGTGGTGGATTCCAAAGCTCTCTATAAGGAGATTGGCCATTATTTAAAGGATGTTTCTCCTCAGATCCTGGATGCCCTGAAACTCTATCGCGGGAAAACCCCCATCTTTGATTATTACAAAATCGAACAAAAGATCGAAAATATTATCTCAAGGAGAGTGCATTTAGAGGGCGGCGGTTCGATCATCATTGACCACACCGAAGCAATGGTCGTCATTGACGTCAATTCGGGCCGTTTCATGGGCAGGAAGGATCATGAAGAAAATTCGCTGAAAATCAATCTGCGAGCCGCTCGTGAAATCACCCGGCAGCTTCGTTTAAGGGACCTCGGGGGTTTAATCGTCATTGATTTCATTGATCTCGAAGATGAGAAAAACCGCCGCAAGGTGTACGATGAACTGAAGAGAGGTCTGCGCAACGATCGCGCCAAGACGGACATCCTACCCCTGAGTGATTTCGGCATCCTGCAAATGACCCGACAGCGGCTGCGTCCTTCCCTGATTTACACCTTCAACGAACCCTGCCCCACCTGTCACGGGACGGGTATGGTACCCTCCGTAGAGACCATTATCACCCGCCTGGAGCGCTGGATCAGCCGCTTTCGTGCGTCCACACGGGAACCTCGGGTGAAGCTTACCGTTCACCCCGAACTGGCGCAGGCTTTAAACGCCGATAAAAAATCCCGCCTGCGACAGCTCGCCTTTAAGCACCTGATCTACATCAAACTGGAAGAGGATGCCAGCCTGCGCGAAGACGAATTCCACGGCTATTCCTACCGCCAGAAAAAGGACGTCACCGCCCAGTTCGA
>CAZHMN010000037.1:0-6173 GCA_964533705.1 uncultured bacterium | reverse complement strand
CGAGTCTTAGCGCCAGAATTCATTCTGGCGTCTGGGGGTTCTTGCAAATTGCGTGATGCCCCACCGCTCTGCGGTGGGATTGTTTGCCTTCAATCGAATGCCCCAAAAACCGCTTGACATAGGTCATCTTTTTCTGTATATTTAAATTTCCAAAAATTAACGAAAAGGAAAATGTACGCCATAGCACGCATCGCCGGAAAACAATTCCGCATCGAGCCGGAGCTGAACGTCAAGGTGCCGAAGTTGGACCTGGAGGAAGGATCTTCGTACGAAATCAGCGAAATCCTCATGACCTCTGACGGGAAGAAAATCCAGGTCGGCACGCCCCTTATCGAAGGTTTGAAGGCCACCGCAAAGGTGATTTCACACGGGCGCGATCCCAAGATTATCGTATTCCGCAAAAAACGCCGTAAGGGCTTCAAAGTCACCCGCGGTCACCGCCAGGGATTTACTCTGCTCCACATCGAGAATATCCAGGGCTTAACCGCCAAACCGAAGGCCGCCGTAAAACCGAAAAAAGAGGCCAAACCGAAGGAAGTCCCCGAACCTGAAGCGAAGGCTAAACCCAAGGCCAAAGCCAAACCGAAAGCCTCTGCAAAGCCGAAACCTGCAACTAAAGCCAAGGCGGCAAAGCCGAAAACTGCTGCGAAACTCAAAGCACCAGCGAAGAAAAAGACTGTAAAATCTGAAAAATCTGAGGGAGAATAAATCATGGCGCACAAAAAAGGCGTCGGATCATCCCGCAACGGCCGCGATTCCAATCCCCAGTATCTAGGGGTGAAATGCAGTGGCGGTCAGCACGTCAGGCCGGGCATGATTATCATCCGCCAGAAGGGCACAAAATTCCATCCCGGCGTCAATGTGGGAATGGGCAAGGATTACACATTGTTCGCCACGGCCGAAGGGATCGTTCAATTCGGCTCGGGGCGCGGGCGTGCCCGCCGGGTGAGTGTTATGCCTGTCACCGAATCGTAGAAGGAATTCGCTTACGTTTAAATAATACTCTCGGAGGCAAATAGCATGAAGATTTCCGTCATCGGCGCCGGACATGTGGGAGCCACCACAGCTCATTATCTGGCGATGAAAGGTTTTGCTCAGGAAGTGGTTTTAGTTGATATCCTGGAGGGCATTCCTCAGGGCAAAGGCCTGGACATCTGGGAATCCCAGCCCGTCAATATGCAGGACACCTTCGTTCACGGCAGCAATGGTTATCAGGAAACCGCCAATTCCGACATCGTGGTCATCACCGCCGGCCTGGCTCGCAAGCCCGGCATGAGCCGCGATGACCTGTTGGCCAAAAACACCGCGATCGTCAAGGAAGTGACCAATTCGGTCGCCCAGCGCAGCCCGGATTCGATCCTGATCGTCGTATCCAACCCGCTGGACGTCATGACCTACGTAACCCTCAAGGTCTCCAATTTCCCGCACCAGCGAGTTATGGGGATGGCCGGCATCTTAGACACCGCCCGTTACCGCAGCTTCATCGCCATGGAGCTGGGCGTGTCCGTCGAAGACATCTCGGCGCTGGTTCTGGGCGGCCACGGCGATACCATGGTGCCGCTGCCCCGCCTGACCACCGTCGGCGGCATTCCGCTGACCGAACTGATGCCGCAGGATAAGATTGACGCCATCGTCGAACGCACTCGCAAGGGCGGCGGCGAAATCGTCGCCTTCCTGAAAACCGGCAGCGCCTATTACGCTCCCGCAGCCGGCGTCGTCCAGATGTGCGAATCCATCGCCCTGGACAAAAAACGCGTGCTGCCCTGCGCCTGCTGGCTGACCGGCGAATACGGCGTAGAAGGCATCTTTATGGGCGTGCCCGCCGTCCTGGGCAAGAACGGCGTGGAGAAGGTCCTGGAGGTCAAACTGAACGACGAAGAGAAGGCCATGATGCAGAAAACGGTTGATCACGTTCGCTCCGTCCAGGCCGAAGGCGAGAACTTGATGTAGGATCAAGTAGAATTCTACGCAGTGCAAACATAGGGGCCACTCCAGAGGGGGTGGCCCTTTGTATTTAGTTTTGTAGGATTGATTAAACCCTTTAAGTGTTGCGGCGGGTCTTGCCCCCTTTGGGGATGTGATCTGACGCTACAACAATGCTACTGGAGCAAGCAATGGATAACATCAGTTCTTAACAAAAAGCAATAGAAATAGGCAAAAGGTTGGGCCATGTTAACAGACTACATAAAAGCCGCTATGATGAAGGCAAAATACGAAATCCTGCAGGATGATGGAACTTTCTACGCTGAAATTCCCGACTTTGAAGGGATTTATGCGAATGCTGATACTCTGGAAACCTGCCGGGACGAACTTGAAGAGGTCCTGGAAGAGTGGATCCTCTTTCGAGTTTCGGAGAATTTACCCTTGCCCATTGTAGACGGGATCGAGCTGAAAATTAAGGAAGTTGCCTGATGCCGAAATTGGGCCCGATAAAACGCAAGAATCTAATCCGGTGTTTGAAGCAGCTCGGTTGGGAGGGTCCTTTTTCGGGTGGAAAACATCAATTCATGTCAAAGGGAAATTTAATCCTCCGGGTTCCAAATCCGTACAAAAAAGATATTGGCAAGGAATTATTGATAAGGATACTCAGGCAGGCGAAAATAGGCAAAGAGGAATGGGAAGGAGTGCAATGCGATGGCAGTCAGGGGCCACACCGAAAGGGGTGGCCCTTTTGGGTAAAAAGCATGGTGCCCCACCGCTCTGCGGTGGGATACTTTAACCTGTGCCGTCACGGATCATTTAATGTGATGGCAGGTGTCCTCACCTGCCACCCACGATCGGCTGTCGGGTGCTAACCCCCGAATAAATTCGGGGGCTGAGACCTGGTTTAAAGTCGCGCTGGCGACTTCGAATCCCGATCTATTGGGATTTTGAGTGGGTCTTAGCGCCAGAATTCATTCCGGCGCCTTTAGACTCCAATCTGGTTTTTACAGGCTGGAGCGCCGTGCGATTTTTTATAATTCTTTACTTTTTTGCTTGACAATGCGTTTCTGGATTATTACATTCACTTGCGGTGTCGTTCGCCCGCGGGTAGCGCTGGAAAGCAGTTATACAGGGGTGTATAATAGCAATTAAGATCAATTTCTCACATATAAATCATATAAATAGTAGCATGACGAGGCTGTTAACATGGTGCAATCTAAAGAAAAAAACAAGAGAGCATTGCCACCTACGTATCTCTTTCTGGCTCTCGTCGTTATAGTGGTCTTGCATTTCTTGTTGCCCGGAAAGCAGATCATCGCTTTCCCCTGGAACATCCTGGGAATTTTCCCCGTTATCGTGGGATCTCTGTTTAATTTAGCTGCGGATAAAGCACTCAAAAAACACGAGACCACAGTGAAGCCATTCCAGAAATCAACTGCCTTGATCACAGATGGAGTATACGGCATCAGCAGACACCCTATGTATTTGGGTTTCGTTTTGATTCTTGGCGGGGTCGTCGTTTTGTTGGGCTCGTTAACGCCCTACATCGTGGTTGTCCTCTTCCCGATTCTAATGGAGGGGGTTTTCATCAGAATTGAAGAGAAGATGCTCGAAGAGCAGTTCGGTGAACGATGGTCGTCGTATAAAGCCAAAGTGCGGCGGTGGGTATAGATTACGGTCGGGCAGGTCGCTCGTGAGATTCTTTTGGAATTTCGCGAAAATGCAACCCCCGGACGGGTGGTTGGGACAGCTCGAAGTCCCGGCAGATGTCTACAGATAAAGGGCGGTGAATGCGTCGAGTGCGGGGACTCGACGCCACCATAATTACCCACAGCCCCGAGGGGATGGCTTTGCCACAGATCTATAGCGCACCCATTCTGGTTCGGTTTTCTGTTCTCTGTTTTCGGTTATCGGTCAACCGAATCGCACTTTCCCCATTCCCCCCTTGATTTCTTCCTCTTTGCTTATTATCTTCATTAAACTTGCTTATTGCAACTTGCCATGAAGCAGCCCCTTCGGGGCAACTTGCAACCTGCATCTAATTCGGAGGTTATACGATGGCCAAGAGAATCGGTGTGATCCTTTCCGGCTGCGGCTACCTGGACGGAGCCGAAATCCACGAAGCCACCATTACATTATTAGCTCTCGATCGGGGCGGCGCCGAGATTAAAATGATGGCTCCCAACAAGTCGCAGATGCACGTCATCAATCACAAATCCGGCGACGTAACGGGCGAAGTCCGCAACGTGCTGACCGAATCGGCCCGCATCGCTCGCGGCGAGGTTGTGGACATCGCCGAAGTCAAAGCCGACGACCTGGACGGCATTATTCTCCCCGGCGGCTACGGCGCCGCCAAAAACCTGACCGACTTCGCCGTCAAGGGCGCGGACTGCACCATCCACCCCGAAGTAGACCGCCTTCTAAACGACATGTTCAAGGCGAAAAAACCCATCGGCGTCATCTGCATCGCTCCGGCGGTGCTGGCGAGGGCGCTGAAGGGCAAGGACGTCAAGGTCAAACTGACTATCGGCAACGACAAGGACACCGCCGCGGCCCTGGAAGCAATGGGGGCTCAGCATGTCGAGTGCAAGGTGGATGACACCGTCGTGGATGAAGAACACAAGGTAGTATCCACACCCGCCTACATGCTGGGACCTGGCATCAAGGATGTGGCTACAGGCATCGAAAAGCTGGTGGCGAAGGCGCTGGAACTGGCGTAAAATGCAAGAATCTGCTGAAAGTCGGTTTACGGGAATGTGTGTCATTTATAGCACTAAAATCGTAATCTGGAGATCGATCAATGCGTGAAGTCATTCTTCGTCCCGGCGAGGACGGATACTGGGTTGCCGAGTGCCCCAGCTTACCGGGCTGCATCAGCCAGGGTAAAACCAAAGGGGAAGCTATTGCTAACATAAGAGAAGCGATTGATGGGTATATTGCTGCCTTGAAAGAGGATAATCTCCCCGTGCCCGACGAAAAATTTGAAACCCAAGTGATCGCAGTATGAATATGTTGCCGAATATTTCAGGTAAAAAGTGCCTTAAAGTATTAGAGAAGAAAGGCTATTACCTGAAACGACAGCATGGCAGTCATATGATATTGAGGCGAGATAATCCTTTCTCTCAGATCGTTGTACCAGATCATAAAGAATTGGATAGAGGTACACTCAGAGCGATTATCCGGCAGGCTGGATTGAGCCTCGATGAATTTATCAATCTTCTTAAATGAACAATACGTCAGTTTTATCATAATATCCTGCAACCCGGAGCCCACCATGAGAACCATATACACTGAGCAAATATCCGACGCCGTCGCCAAACTGTGCATGAACGCCAACTACCATTTGGGAGATGACGTTCTGCAAGCCTTGAAAGATTTTCGCGCCAGGGAAGAGTCCCCTGTCGCTATAGAACTCCTCGATCAGTGCATAGAGAACGCCCGCATCGCCCATGAAGACGAAGTCCCCATCTGCCAGGATACCGGCTTCGCCGTCTTTTTCTTGGAGATGGGCGATCAAGTCTATATCGAAGGAAACCTTAAGGAAGCCATCACCAGGGGCGTGGCCAGAGGCTACACCGAAGGTTACCTGCGCAAATCCATCGTCGAAGATCCTCTGCGGCGCAAGAATACGGGTGACAACACTCCACCCATCATCTGGACGGAAACCGTCCCCGGAGATAAGCTGAAAATTATCTGCGCACCCAAGGGCGGTGGTTCTGAAAACATGTCCGAAGTCAAAATGCTGAAACCGTCGGATGGGGAAGAGGGCGTCAAGAACTTCGTCGTGGATCGCATCCGGCGCAGCGGCGCCAATCCCTGCCCGCCGGTCATCGTCGGCGTGGGCATCGGCGGTACCTACGATAAATGCGCTCAGATCAGCAAAAAAGCCCTGCTGCGCGACGTCGGATCGAAACACCCCGATCCCTATTACGCGGCCATGGAAGATGAGCTACTCCAGCGCATCAACGATCTGGGCATCGGGCCTCAAGGGTTGGGAGGCAGAACCACAGCCCTGGCCGTCTTCATCGAAGCGCACCCCTGCCACATTGCCAGTTTACCCGCTGCAGTGAACGTCCAGTGCCACGCCGCCAGGCATAAGAGTATAGAACTGTAGTGCGGGGGCTTGCCCCCGCTTTTGACTTCGGCAGCGAGCTGCCGCACTACCGCTAACCATCGTGGCGACGGATCTCCATACCCCACGCTTTAAGGAAACAAAGCGGCGCCAGCTGGGCAGACCTGGCGCCGGTTTT
>CAZHMN010000036.1:28238-29545 GCA_964533705.1 uncultured bacterium | reverse complement strand
GGGTGTACCAGCGTAGGTCGGTCGTGAGACTCTTACGAGATTCTCCGAATCCGACAACAGGGCAGACACTGGGGTCTGCCCCTACATTGCGGCCAGTCACGTCAAAGATTGTTCCTGCCGGGATCGCGGCGAGGCCGTCACTTCGTGAAAGCGCAGCGTTTCCCGGCAGAGCAGGCCACGTCAGGGAACCACCAGGAACCACTTCGTTCCAATCCTGGCGGAAACCCCAGTATGGGCTCGCTCGAGGCCGCCGAGTGCAGGGACTCGGCGGCACCTGGGTAAGGCTGCGAGACTTCGTAGGGGTTTGATTTATCAAACCCGATCGATTTCCTTTTGACAGGGCTTGATGAATCAAGCCCCTACTCTACCGAGGGAACTCGACAGCACAATAACGGTCATTTCGGGATAGAAAAACCGATCACCGCGCGCCAATCCCATTTCTCTTCATCTTCAGGTGGATTGGATAAATACAGCGGCAAGGCGACTTCAAAACGGCTGCCGGAAATAAAGTCTAAAGAAATTCCAAGACCGGCCTCTTCCAGGCGGTCGTCATGCTTCAGGCCGGACAGAGACGAACCCAAATCACCGGCTCCTGCGAAGAGAAAAGCTTCAACATTCGGACGAAAACGGGAGGGCAGGGCGACGTTATCCATGAATGAATCAAAAAACTTCAGTTTGGCTGCCAATTGACCGCCTAACGTAGCGACGTTGCGGGCCAGATATTGCGAGGCGCTGTAACCGCTCAGGTTGCCCTCTCCGATGGCTCTGGCATTCCAGTCGGGCGGCAAGGACGCCCAGGCCCGGAGCCATCTCACGTTAGATTGCGCCAGCGGCCCTCCGCCGCCCAGACCGTAGAAAACCTGCACCGGAGTACCGTCCGAAGCGCTGCCCAAAAAACCTCGCAGACTGAAGGTAAACGTATTATTAAGTGGATAGGAGATCGCGCTCTCAAGCGACGTACGGATATATGAAAAATCGCCGTAGGGTGCATCGGTTTCCATCCGGGCGTCGGCAAAAATCCGGAATTTGCCGATATGCGGGAAGACAGCGCCGCTGAGAATCAGAGAGCTTAACAGTCCATCTTCCCATAGTGAAGGCTCAGGCGGATATTCCGCATCATACAACTCGTGAAACGACCAGCAAAGGCCGCCCCGCCACAGGGTACGCTGATCAACGCCTCGCTTCTGCGCGTGTTCGAGGCGCACCTCACCGCCGCGCTGGCCTTCATGAACGTAACCGGATAATCCCCAGGTCGAACCTCGTCCCAGCGCCGGCAAGGCATTATCGTAGCCCATTTCAGCGGACAC
>CAZHMN010000036.1:25928-28138 GCA_964533705.1 uncultured bacterium | reverse complement strand
GGAGTCGGTTCAATATCTAAGGGGATGAAGTAGGTCACCGTATTTCCCGAGGCATCTTCGACGGCGACTTTTATCGGCATAATCATGTCCCCTTCTCTGCGGATGCGAAGAGAAGCTTTATCAGGAGATTTTGAGCCGATCTTATCTATGGAATAATCGAGTTTCTTGGTGCCTCGAACCCAGGCGTCATAAAACCATTGCAGCGAGGTTCCCAGAGTATCTTCCGCGCAACGGAAGAAATCCCCTTCATAGGGGTGGTGAAATTTCCAGCGGTCGTAAAACGCATGCATGATACTCCGGATGCCTTCTTTTCCGACCAGGTACTGAAGAGCGAACAGCATACTGGCGGATTTGTAATAGGCCGAGACCCTGTATTTCAGGTAAACCCGGGGCCTGTCGGATTCAACGTGAAGGGGTAAGGCGAAGTCGCTTTTCTGCCATAATATATAAGGACGAAGACCCCGATACCAGCGATCTCTGTCCTTTACTATGAATGATTCCCAGCGGTCAACATTGATGTTTTCCGGGCCGAGAAGCTCTTCCATGATGCGGATTTCCCAGTAGGTGGTGAAGCCTTCATCCAGAAAAGCCCGGTCGGTCTGATTGAATCCCAGCGCGCCCATAAAGTAATTGTGAGCCATCTCGTGCCAGAACAGAAGCTTATAGCGGGGACTGTAACCGCCGCAGAAAATGATCCCGGGGTATTCCATACCCGAGAAGCAGTCCACGACGGTAAACTCCGGATAAGGGAAGGGCCCGATCTCACGTTCGAGGATTTCCATGCCGGCGCGGGTGACTTCGGCGGCATCCCACCAGCCGACGGCATGCTCCTGACGGGCCAATATCCAGATGTCGGTATCACCGCATCGCACCTGATCAATACGGAACTGAGGATCCGCTACGAAGGCGAAATCGTGCACGTTTTCGGCGTGGAAGCGCCAGGTTTTGGCGCGGGACCAATCGCCGAACACGTCCTCCGGTGAACGCCCCCAGGGCCAGCTCAAAAAGTTGGATAGGTCAAGGGTTTCCCGCAGCGTATCGGGCAGGGCTTCAGCGCGATTGACGAGCGATCCCGTCGCCCCGACGATATAGGGCTCGGGCAGAGTGATTGAAACGTCATAAACGCCGAATTCGCCGTAGGCTTCTCCCCAACCCAGATACTGGTTGTCCACCCAGCCCATGACGTGATCGTAAACGCAGACCTGAGGATACCAGTGTGCGACTTTTAACTGGCCATGCGCTGCGGAAGTACGATAGGCCATATCCGGGCCGGGGATGCGGCTGGAAAAGTTCATCGTCAACATCAATTCGCCCCCAGGAGGCAGAGCCTCATGCAGGGGCACACGAAAAATAGAATACTCGAATTGCGGTTCGATGGGCCGACCGTTGCCGTCTCGCAGATCGCTGACCCGCAAGAAGGAGTAATCGTCCGGCGATGCGGATTCAAAAGCGCGACTGCCCAGCGACTTACGGCGACGGTGCATGGGACTGCCCGGCTGCATGGAGTTATAATGGGCGTGAAAGCGCAGTTCGCGAAGCGTATCAGGCGAGTTATTGCGATAGTGAAATTCCAGACTGCACAGCAGCGTCCTGCGGTCTTCGGCGAGCCTGACGTTCATGTTATAGGATACGTCCTGCTGCCAGTAAGAGCGCACCGCCTGCGCCGGATGAAAGATGCCGGACAAAAATAATATTGCCGGTATATACAGGATGATAAACCGTTTCATGGCACTGGTTAGTTCTTATTATTGAATTGGATTTTGCATGAACGATAAAGCTTCCTTGAGGGTCGGAGCCGAGGCGCGACCGCCCAGACCGCGACAGACCAGAGCGGCTACGGCCGATGCAAACCGGCAGCGCCGATCCATATCCCAGCCGCTTTTCATACCGTAAAGATAAGCTCCGTGAAAAGCGTCTCCAGCGCCGGTGGTGTCCAGAGCCGATATTTGGTGAGCGGGATAACTGCTCCTGGAATGATCCTCCAGCCACACTCCTCCGCGCTCACCCTGCGTCACCACCACAGCTTTCGGCCCCATTTCTTGAATTCTATGCACGGCTTCTTCGGCATCTTGCCCCGGAAAAGTCGCGCGGGCGAAATCATCCGAAACGACTGCGTGATCCGTGACAGCGAGGAGGCGATTGATTCCCTCTCGGGGGCTTCCGGCGTCGAGAATCACCTTTCCCCCACCCTGGCGGCAGATCGTGGCCGC
>CAZHMN010000036.1:21016-25828 GCA_964533705.1 uncultured bacterium | reverse complement strand
GGTCCGCCGCCGCTGGTGGCGCAGGCTTTCACCTCAACCTTCTGATTGGGACCGGGATAGCGATCGAAAAGGCAGATGGTATCCCAGGCGCAGAGCCCCAGGCCTACGACGTCGAAGGACATACTAAACTTTCACCGAAAATAACCTTTTGGAATCCCGCACAATACCTTCCCAGTCCTCACAGATTAATTCGGCAGGAGACTTATCGTACCAGTGGTGCGGGAAGAAGCGCTGGTAATGTTCACTGGCGTAACGCCGATCCAGCAGCAGGATCAGCCCCCGGTCGGTCTCGCTGCGGATGATGCGCCCCACCGATTGGATGACCCGGCGCATACCGGGATAGAGATAGGCGTATTCGAAGCCGTTCTCGCCCAGGCGATCATAGTAAGCCCGGATCATTTCGTTTTCGGTGCAGATCTGGGGCAGACCGACGCCCACAATCACCGCGGCTTCAGCTAATTCCCCCGGTAGGTCTATTCCCTCGGCGAAAACGCCGCCCATCACCGAGCAGAGCAAACCGCGGCGGCAGCGTTTGAAGGATCGCAGCAGGTTTAATCGAGCGCCATCCGACATGCCTTCTTCCTGCAGAAAAATGCTCGGCGTCTTCAAATTTGCTACAATACGTTTCATCAGGTCGAAGCTGGGAAAAAAGGCCAGAGCTTTTCTATTTAACAGCGCGCAAAAAAGATCGATTTTCAGCGCGATGGCGTCAACGTTTTCATCACGTTCTCGGTAAAGCGTGGTGACTGATGGATCAATCACGAGGCGGCAGTATTCGAACGGGAAGGAACTCTGCAATGCCAGGAACTGAACATTCTTGCCCATACCTAAGAGGCTCTTTGTGGATTCGAAGGGCTGAAGTGTGGCCGACATACAAACGGAGGAATGCAGACACTCAAAAGTCTCCTTCAGGAAAGGTCCGGCGTCCAGGCAGAGGACTTCCAAAGCCGGAGTGGGATTGCGACGCAGCAGGTGGGCGAAATTCTCCCCATTAAAGTTCACCGCGCGGGAAAAGCTTTCGATGGTTCTCTGCAGGGCTAAGATCGGATCCTCATCCGTGCCGCTCTCTTCAGCGGTCAACCGGTACCAGTAGGGGACGACCGCTTCTTCAAAATCGGCGGCTATTTTATCCCATGAGGAAGGAGACAACTGAATGGGATAAGGATCAGGCGTCTCTGGTGCTTCATTTAAATAATACTCGAACTGGGATTGAATCGCCTCCAGAGCTCTATTGAAATCCTTGATGATCTCTGCCTCCTGATTCGCAACCGCCTGCTGTACCTCATCCCGGAGCAAAGCGGCCGAATAATAAGAGCGCGCTCTTTCGGGAAGGTTATGCGCTTCATCTACAATCAGAATGAGGCGGGAAGGGTCTCGATCTTCAAAGAGACTCAGCAGGCGGCAACCGGGATCAAAAGCGTAATTATAATCCCCGATGATGAGGTCGGCATCTTCGCATAAAGCCAATTGCGCTTCAACGGGGCACAGCTTCTCCCGTTCGCCGAGCTCTGCCAAACGATCAGGGTGAATGACCCCTTCATTCAAGAAATTCTGAATGCGATGGCAGCACCTGAACCTCCTTTGAAAATCCTCAATGTAGGGGCAATCACCCGCCCCGCAGCGAGGTTCGTCCAGAGGACAGAGCTTCTGCTTGGCGCGCAGTAGTAAAATACGTGGAAAAGTATTGCCGGCTTTTATGTGAAGAGCCGTTTCGAAGACCAGGTCCTGCTGAGTGGTCTTCGACGTCAAAAACATCACCTGTTTGTCGTTTTCCAGCGCGTACTGTACAGCAGCATGGAGCACAGCCACGGTTTTCCCCAGACCGGTGGGAGCTTCCAGCACCAGGTGTTTTTTGCCCCTTAGACAGGTGGAAACTGCTGATATGATTTCATCCTGGCCGGTGCGGAGATCTGAGAAGGGGAAGGAAATCTTCGGTGCTATTTTACGCTTGAGAGCGGCTTCATGGGATCGGCGGATTTCACGCAGGATGAGCTCGGCGACGACCTCATTGACAACGGGTTCGACGTCGTCGGGCCGGTAGGCAATTTCAAACGAACGTTGTCGGCCATCTGTCAGATTGATATAAACCAGCCTTCCGGCGCAGGGGTGTTCGGGCCGAGCAAACGTCAAAAGATACAGGTAGATGTCCACCTGGCGTCGGTGGCGAGGGTAGTCGTCGAGTTGCAATGCGGAAAAGCTCGCCTTCGGGAGTGCAACGGTCTTGATTTCTTCAATGACGGCGCGATCAATCTCCTCGATCAACCCGTCCAGACGCCCCCGGATGCGGACATTCCAGTCGCCAGCGTCGGCGATAGTCCGACTGTACGAAACGTCGAGATGCACTTCCTGGCGGTAGGAACCGGAGTTCCGGTGAGCCTGCTGGTAAGTGCGATGGGCAGCTCCACCCAGCCGGCCGCGCAGCGACAGCGAGGGACCGTGAGGAGACCGATTCGAATCGGCCACCTGCCGGGTCAGTTCGCCGACGGAGAGGACCAACCGCCGCTTGGACACATCAATTTCCACCGAAGCACCGGATATGAAGGAGGAAAAAGAGGTGGCTATGCTAGCCACCTCTATTCGTGCCGGAGGTGGGATTCGAACCCACACGAGCGCAAAGCTCGCCGGTCCCTGAAACCGGTGCGTCTGCCAATTTCACCACTCCGGCGGTTAACACATGATCCTCGACACAAGCTATTAATATAGCATTTACACCCCCTTTTGTCAAGCGAATTTCGGGGGAATGGTTGAAATTCATTCGGCATTGCTTGTTTCGCCCCTGCGCCGGAAAAATCCTTGACTTTTTGCCCGAAGAATCGTATCATATCAAATCCTATCATGAATCCAAATCACTCTTATGAACCAACCGAATGACAATGCCGTTTTCGAGCCGGTCGTCCCGGCCTCGAAAATCCTGCCGGAAATCACCGTCAAAGCCTTCATTCTGGGTATCATCCTTTCGATCGTTCTGGCGGGAGCCAACGCCTACCTGGGCCTATTCGCCGGTATGACCGTGTCGGCTTCCATTCCCGCCGCGGTCATCTCAATGGGCGTTCTGCGCCTGTTTCGAAAATCCAACATCCTGGAGAACAACATCGTGCAAACCGCCGCTTCCGCGGGGGAATCGCTGGCGGCGGGCGTGATCTTCACTCTGCCCGCCCTGGTGATGATGGGCTACTGGACAACGTTCCCCTGGGTGTGGGTCACCTTGATCGCGGGACTGGGCGGTTTGATCGGAGTTCTCTTTACGATTATTTTAAGGCGGGCGCTGATCATCGAAGCGAAGCTGAAATATCCGGAAGGCATCGCCACGGCCGAAGTTCTGAAAAGCGGAGAAGAAGGGGGCAGCGCCGTCAAGTACATCGCCATCGCTGGTTTGATCGGAGCGCTCTTTAAGCTGTGTGAGACCGGCTTTCACCTCTGGTCGGCCACCATCGAGGGAGCGCGCAGGATGTTTGGCAGCATCTTTTATTTCGGGAGCAACCTCTCTCCCGCCCTTATTTCCGTGGGTTATATCGTGGGATTGAACATATCTGTGCTGGTGTTCTCGGGCGGTTTTATCAGTTGGGTCATCTGCATCCCCATATATTACGCCGTCAACGGCGCACCGCCCGGTGAATTCGATAGTGCCGTTGATCTGGCCTACGAGATCTGGTCATCACAGATTCGCTATATCGGCGTTGGTGCTATGGTCGTCGGAGGCCTCTGGGCACTGATTAGCCTGCGCAAACCGGTAGCGTCCGGCATCCGGGCGGGATTGGAAGCTTACCGAGACGCTTCCGGTGAGGGTATATCAATCATCCGCACCGAACGGGATGTCCCCACCAAATGGGTTCTCATCCTCCTGGCTATTTCGATCGTTCCGCTTTTTGCCTATTACCTCATTGTCATCAAGGGCGTAGCCATTTCACTGATTCTCGCCGTTTTCATGCTCCTGGCTGCCGCTCTATTCTCCGCCGTAGCCGGTTATATGGCGGGATTAGTGGGATCTTCCAACAACCCAATCTCGGGCGTGACCATCGCCACGCTGCTCTCGACTTCGCTTCTGTTGCTGGTTTTGATGGGATCAGGGCACCCTGAGGGGCCCGCTGCGGCCATCCTGGTGGGAGCAGTGGTTTGCTGCGCTGCGGCCATCTCCGGCGATACCCTGCAGGATTTAAAAGCCGGGCATCTGGTAGGCGCTACGCCCTACAAACAGCAGCTCATGGAAATATTAGGGACGGTATCCTCCGCCTTGATCATGGCCCCGGTGCTCATGCTGCTCCTGAACGCCTACGGGTTCGGCGAACCCACCGCGGAACACCCCAACCCGCTTACCGCACCCCAGGCGACCTTAATGGCCTCGGTGGCAACCGGCGTATTTCATGGAGGTCTTCCCTGGGACATGATCGTGATCGGAGCTCTGATCGCCGTGGGAATCATCGCCTTCGACCAGTATCAAGCCAAACGGGGTGCCAGCTTCCGGGCTCCTATTCTGGCGGTCGCCGTGGGAATCTATCTACCCATCGAGTTATCAACGCCGATTTTCATCGGGGGCCTCATTCATTATCTGGTATCCAGACGATCAACGGGCTTTTTATCCCAGGCCAACTTCAAGCAGATAAAGATGAAAGCGGATCAGGCAGGTCTGCTCTTCGCCTCCGGTCTGATCACGGGCGAGGCTTTAGTGGGCATCTTAATGGCAATTCCCATCGTTGTTACCGGGAATGCAGACGTGCTGGAACTGGTCGCCGCCCCGTTAGGAGGATGGCCGGGTATGGCACTGTTAATTGGGGTCTGTTATCTACTGTACCGGACGGCGGCGGGGCAATATAG
>CAZHMN010000036.1:3625-20916 GCA_964533705.1 uncultured bacterium | reverse complement strand
TGTTAGTAAAATCGGTCGGATTGCTATGAATCAGCGGCTTCGCCAGTGGGATCTCGTAAGACTCTCACGGCCCGCAAGGGGTTCACGACCGATCTACGAGGAAAACAAATGATTAAGCTACCGCCTGGTCTTGAGACCGAAGAAATATCGCTGGATAGACGCTATGCCAGCACTTTGAAGGGATTGTTGACCCGAATCAGGAAACTCTACGAAGCCGTGGAAGACAGGTTCGGTGAGGAAGGATTAGAGCTGATTCGCGACGTCAGCGCGGAATACGGTCGCGAGATCGCTTCGAGGGTCAGGGAACGCAAAGGCGAGATGGATCTACAACAAGTGGGGCTTTTTCTCGTAAGAGTCTTTAACGGAATGCGGTCTGAGGGCGAGATCATCGAGTGGAGCGATGACCGGGTGACCATCATGGTGCCGGAGTGCCCCTACCCCTTCACCCGTCCTCAAACCTGCGCGGCCCATACCTCGATGGAGGAGGCGCTCGTCAAAGGGTTGAATCCGAATCTCGATTACGTCATTGAAAAATGCATTCCGCGAGGGGATCGGGAGTGCTGGCACGTGCTGAAAAGGAGAGGATTGGAAGTTGGGGGTTAGGAGTTAGGAATTGAATTCTCAATAAACTGGTTTTTGTGTGCACGTTCATAATTCAACAGGCGATGCGTCCGCTTCGAGCCGGGCGTTGTGGTGGGCGCTGGGAATCAACGCGGTCTTTCTGCTGATTGAATTTATCGGGGGGCTGTGGACCAACAGTCTAGCGCTCTTAGCGGACGCCGGCCACATGCTGACCGACGTAGCGGCACTTAGCATCGCTCTGATTGCCAGCCGGATCGCCGAGTGGGCTGCCACGAGAAAACGCACCTATGGATACGGTCGAGTCAAAGTTCTGGCCGCGTTATTGAACGGCCTGAGCTTGTGGTTGATCGTGGGTGTCATCATCTGGGAAGCGATACACCGACTCGCAAGCCCACCAAACGTCAAATCGCTGGAAATGCTGATCATCGCCTCCGCCGGATTAATCGCCAACGTCGGCAGCGCCTGGATACTGAAGAGCCACCAGAAGGAGGACATCAACGTACGCGCTGCTTTTCTGCATTTAGTTGCGGATAGCCTAGGTTCGGCCGGAGCGATCATAGCCGGGATAGCAATGCTCTGGGGCGGCTGGTTCATCGTTGATCCCATTGCCAGCGTTTTTATCTCGATCCTGATCTTGTGGAGCTCGTTGGGCATCGTCAAGGACGCCGTGCGCATCCTATTGGAAAGCACGCCGAAACGCTTCCGGCTCGAAGAATTAAAGACATATTTAGAAAGTTTACCCGGCGTTTTGTACTGTCACGATCTGCACGTGTGGTTGATCGGTTCCGACGAACCGGTGCTCACCGCGCACTTAGTTATAGCAGAGGAGATCACGCAACAGGAATTGTTGGGCAAAGTGACAAAGGAAATCGCCGAGCGGTTTGGTATCAGTCATTCAACGTTGCAGTTGGAGACCAGCGATTCGCATCCCGATCTGGGATGCAGCTCTGGCTATCATAGAGGGATGAGGACTCCACCAACGCAAAAGAGGTAATTTCAAATAGCCATGAATATTCAGACTCCGTCGAACCGTTTAAAGACTTCTCCGTGAAAGTGCTCCTGCGCCAACCGTTAAATGAGATCATCGGTCTTTTGCTGCCCGATCTATGTATGCTGTGCAATGCGCCGATAAACGAGAAGGGCGGGTATTTATGCGATCAATGCTGGAACGGGCTGCCTATTTTCCCGGATCGCACCGGTCAACCCCTCCGGCCCTTACGAGGTGTGCTCAATCGTCTCTGGATCGGGTGGGTTTACGATGACAATCTGCGGCGAATCGTCCATTTTTTCAAATACCACAGCCGTCCGGAAATGGCGGATCTATTGATTCGAAAATGGATCATGGCGATTTCTCGACCTGATGAGGCTTTGGACGTTGATCTGCTGGTGCCGGTTCCCATTCACCCCGCTCGGCGGCGGCAGAGGGGATTCAACCAAAGCGAGCGGCTGGCCGACAGCATCGCCCGGCACTATAATTTGCCGGTCGAGCATGAGATTACCGTTCGCATTATCAACACGCCTTCGCAGACGACGCTGGATCGAGGCCAGCGCTGGGCCAGCGTAGAAGGCGCCTTCAGCGTTAAGAATCCCGGCGCCATCGAAGGAAAACGAGTGCTGATCGTGGATGATTTAGCCACGTCCGGAGCGACACTGCACTCCCTGGGCAGAACCCTGCAGGAGTGTAAGGCCGGAACAATTTCTGCTGCTGTGTTATGTTCACCTGATCCTGAGGGACAAGCAATCTGAAAAATATTCTTGACATTCTTTTCCTATTGGGTTAAATTAAGCTCGTTGTCTTCTGATGAATATAGAGTGAGCAGTGCCATGTTCAACGAAGATTCAAAAACGCGTCAGGAAATTCGGCGTTTACAAAAGAAAATGAAAAAGTCCCCCCTGCTTTTTGCTCGGTTGGCTGAATGCTACCTGAAACTCGGGGACTGGGATCGAGCCGAAAAAGTGCTCATTAGAGGTGTCGCGGATCACCCCGATTACGTAACCGGGCTCTTGGTGTTAGGAGAGGGGTATCTCTATACGGGATTGCACCGCGACGCGTTAGAATGCGTGGAGAAGGGGCTGCAACAATATCCCAACCACATGGGGCTGCTGCGGCTCAAAGAGAAGATCAAGAAACAGACCGAAGAAGAGCAAGACCTCCAGGAAGTTCAGGACAGCATTAGGTCATTGGATCCTCTCCATACCCATGAAGAAGTCAGCGTCGAAGCTCCCCAAGAGGAACGCCGGAAAGCAGAAGAACTGACCACCTTAGAAGATATCGCAGCCGATCTGGGTTTTGAGGGACTGGAGAAAATAAAGGCTCAAGAAAAGACTGACGAGCAGGCGGATGAGCCAGAAGAAATTCAAGCCGTAAGGCTCTCACGGGCTGCAAACGACGAAGAGGAGGCAGCTTCGGAGCAGGCCACTGCAGAAGAAGAGGTAACGTCAGAAGAGACAACTGAAGAAATTCCAGAGATTGGTTCGCAGGTAGAAGAGGAACCTGCCCGGAAGAGCTCCGATCCGTTCAGTTTCGGCGAAACAGTAGAAGAAGCCGATTCCGAAGCTGAAGAGACAATGAAGGAGATTCCGGAAGTCCGCGCAGAGGAAGAGAAACCCTCACCATCCACTACTGCTGATCCTTTCGGTTTGGATGCATCGCTCTCGGAAGAGGAGGCTGAAACTGAAAAAACTGAAGAGCCGCCGCTGGAAGGCGCTGATACTGCTGAGGATGAGATAATCCCAAGCTCGGAAACGGAAGAGGAAATCGCTCCTCAAGAGATAAAGATAGAGAAGGAGAAAACAGAACCAAAGTCGGAAGAAGTGGAAGAAGAAGAGGAGCCGAAAAAGCCGAAGAAAAAAATCGCCACGAAGACTCTGGGCGAACTCTATGCTACACAGAAGAAATACGATGAAGCCATCGAGATATACGAGAAACTGATAGAGAATGACCCCAACAATGAGGCTTACGTTAACCGCCTGGAGGAATTAAAAAGTCGCCGGGAGGCGGCTTTGAGCGAAAGCGCGGAATCCTCGAATGAATAGAATTTCCCGCCTGAGACAGCAACTTCACCGACACAACCTGTCCAATTTTTTCGTCTCGCATTTACCCAATGTCCGCTACCTGTGTGGATTCACGGGCAGCACCGGCGTTTTAATAATAACGCCCAGAAAGGCTCGATTTATCAGCGATTTTCGCTACCAGGAGCAAGCTGCTGAACAGGTTCACGACGCTGAAGTCATCATCTACCGTGATGATCTGATAGGCGAATTGAGGCGATTACGTTTTAACTCATTCGCCTCGCGCATTGATTGAACTATAACGCTTTTTAGTAAGATTATAACACATATTTTAACCGGATAGCTCTGATAAAATCGTGGAACGCTGCACGGTAGGGATTTAATCGAGTAATCTGTCATGGCAGGAACCGAGATGATAAGGAAATCGAGCCCCCTGGTCGGGGTTCTACTCTTTTTGGCTTTCGCCTTCAGGGCGCAGGCTCTGGATTCGCCTCGTGAAGTGATCATCGAACTGGATAGAGCGGTCACAATCTCAGAAGATGCGGGCAGGACGATCACAGCTCTGCCAGATTTGGACGCTTTTTTGGAGCGTTATCCGGGAGTGGTCACTCGATATGCATTGGATCTTCCGGCCAATCGGCATCAGCAATTCCGGCGTTTTTTGATTTTTAGATTGCCCGAGAATGAGGAGAATCGGCTCACCGAATTCAAGAGGGACATCGCCCGCCTTTCGTCGGTTCGCTGGTCGCGACCCAACCGCCTGCAACAAATCCACTTCTACCCGGATGATCCCTTTTATCCCGATCAGTGGGGATTGGAAAGGGTATACGCTGAAGACGCCTGGGACGAAACTCTGGGTTCTGCTGAAATCCCCATCGCCATCATTGACACGGGATGCGAGATGGATCATCCCGACCTGGTCTCCTCTATATGGACGAATGGAGGTGAAATTGCCGGCAACGGGGTTGACGACGACGATAACGGTTTTATTGATGACGTTTACGGCTGGGATTTCGTGGACGCACCCACCCTTCCAACCGGAGGCGACTACCTGACGCGCGACAACGATCCTTCCGACGAGATGGGACACGGAACCGCGGTCGCAGGAATCTGCGGTGCAGCCATAGATAACGGCCTCGGCGTTGCCGGCCTGGCTCCGGAATGCCCCTTGATGATTCTGCGGGCCGGCAATATGAACGGCTTTTTGCAGGAAGATGATGTCGCCTCGGCAATTCTATATGCCATGGACAATGGCGCGCGGGTCATCAACATGAGCTTCGGGGATACGCAGGCCAGCCCCATGCTGGAAAGCGTCATCAATTACGCCACCCAGGCCGGTATCGTGATCGTGGCGTCAGCAGGAAACAACGGAAATACTGAAATTATTTATCCAGCGGTGTACAGCACGACGCTGTGCGTGGGCGCCTGTAATGAGCAGGGCAATCGGGCTACTTTCTCCAGCTATGGTACGTCACTGGACATCCTGGCTCCCGGTACGAACATACTATCCACCGTCATGGAGGCGGGTTACGAGGCGTTTCAGGGAGGGAATGGGACGTCTTATTCCGCCCCCTTCGCTTCAGCTACAGCGGGATTGATCCTGTCGCTACACCCCAACTGGGGACCCCCGGAAGTGACGTCCGTGCTGAAGAGCAGTGCAGAAGATCGCGGTTCGCCGGGGTGGGATCCGGAATACGGGCAGGGCATTTTGCGAGCGGACAAAGCTGTTCTGGTCAACGACGCGCTGGTCGCGCAGATCTCGACCCCGTTGATGGGCCAGGGATTTGCCGAGGCGGAGACGCTGGTGGTGGGAGGCACCGCCTCCGGCGTATACATGGATAGATACGAGGTTCTCGCCGCCATCGGCACAAACCCTACTGTATGGGATACAGTTAGAGTCGTCCGCAATTTGCAGATCATTGACGGACTACTGGCCTTATGGATCAATCAGGAACCCCTGGACAGCGCCTATACCATCCGGCTAATCGTCACGGATATCTTCGGAAACACGGCTGATGATCAAGTCGTGGTTTATTTCGATCCGTCGCCCCCGGTCATTTCGGATATCTCCCTGGTTCCCATCCTGGATGCCGACCGGCCTTCGTATTTGTTGAGCTTCCAAACGGATGATTTGACCACCGGAAAGGTTTGGCTGCGCGGCACCGGCGGAGTAACCGAACGCTGGATTTCACAGCCTCTGAGTTACCAGTCGGCTGAGCATACCATGCTCCTGGGCAAGGATCTGCCTTTTAAGGAATTCGAATACTACATCTGGGTTGAGAACTCTGGGGGATTGACAGACAGCACCGACATTCTGGGGATTATTGATCTCAGGGCAGAATCAATCGCCACAAATTACTTTACAGAGCTCCCTCAGAGTGAAATCCCGGCGGGCTATTTATTCGAAGAAGTAACCGATCTGGATGAGGATGGCTTTCTCGAAGTCTGGTCGAATATCCTGGATGCCAGCGGGGGCAGATCCGATTTGCGGGTTTACGAAGCCACGCCGAGCTGGTCGTTTTCCGAGCTGGAGCTGGACTTCGGATTGGAAATTCCTAAATCCATCGGAGACAGCGATGCGGACGGTTTGGACGAGCTGCTAACGCTTTATGGAGGTCGGAGTAAAATCTTCGAAGCGGATGCGTCTCCCGGCTTCCCGCTGCCGTCGAATGTGGTTTGGTCGGATTCCGGCGACATCTGGGGCGCCAAGTTAATGGATCTGGATCCGGACGATGATCACGGCGAAGTGTTACTGGTTTCGGGAAGCGTCTACAAGCTGTACAGCAATTGGGGCGGAGGGCAATTGTCCTACCTGCAGGATCTGCCCAATCCATTCAATCCTCCGTTGTCCACCATGCCGCCCTACTGCCGGCTCAATGACTATGACAGTGACGGTTTCCCGGATCTGCTGTTCGGCGATTACGAGGGGAACCTCTTCATCTACGAACGAAACGAAAGCGACGTCTTTCAGGTTAGCTGGACCCATTCGCTGCCGCTCCTGGACACCGGCGAATTTTTGAGCGATGGCGATTACAATGGCGATGGCATGACGGAATTCGCCGCTCTGGCGCACACCGAAACGACCCTTTCGGGAGAACACCAGGCGGATACGCGCTACTGGGCGCTTTACGTTTTCAACAACGAAGATGACGACGAGTACGTCATCGTAGATACTTTATACTTCTTTGGCGCAGAGAACCCGTCGGATTTCGCTTCGGGTATCAATTCCGGCGATGTGTACGGAGATCCGGAGCCGGAAATTCTGCTCTGTCTCTATCCGGATTTCTACGTTGTGGATTGGGATACTTTAAATGAGGAATACACCGTCATCTGGTATTACCCCCAGTGCCTCAGCAGTGAAGCTGCGGTGGGTGATTTCAACGGCAACGGGCACAATGAAATCCTCTTCAGCGACGGCGCAACCGTGAGGACTTTCGAGGCAGTGGGTGATTGGTCCTACTGGCTGCCGCCCCCGCTGAACTTCAAAGCCGAGCCAAAGCCGGATCGGGTCAACTTGAGCTGGTCGGCGGTTCAGGGCGCGGATGAATACAACCTCTACCGGGGTGCTTCGCCGGACAGCCTGGAACTCTACATCGATACCCTGGCCACCAGCTTCACGGATTTTGACGTCATCCCTGACAGCACGTATTACTACGCCATTTCCACGGTGGACTTAAGCGCACAAATTCTCGAAGGACCACTGAGCGTTCCTATTATAGGCATACCCAATGATCCCCCCATTATACCCGGCGATACGGCTGTTTTTGTGCCCCCGAATTTTGTCACCGTGCGGTTCAACGAGGCGATGGGGCCATCGCTTTTGGACGTGAGCAAGTACTGGATCGCCAACAGCCGCATACAGCCTACTTCCGTTGTTTCAGACGCCGGAGGAACTCGAGCTGTACTGAGTTTTGATGCCACTTTTCAAGATTCAACCTACCGGCTCATCATTCATGAAATTTACGACCTGCAGGGTTCCGCTTTTTCCACATTGGTGGACACGCTTCGCTTCACAGTGTACCCGGCCGAACAGAGATTACCCTATCTGGCAACCGCCTTCGGTTCGGTGGGTCAATCCAAAATAACGCTGGAGTTTTCCGATCCGATGAATACGACGGAATTAGCCGCCAAGACAAATTATTCGATCACCGTGGATCCGGCTACGGGAGTACCATCCGGCGACCCGATCAGCATTGCATCTGCAGATCCTGATACTGTGCTTCATAACGTCGTTTACCTGCAGATTAAAACCTCCACTCCTATCGGCCCATTGGGGAAGATTTACCGGGTTACAGCGAAGAACCTGCACAACACCGAGGGTCTGCCCATCGACACCACACATAACACGGCGACGCTGAACTTCTTCAATTCCCAGCTAAACAACGTTTTCGTATATCCCAATCCCTATAAAACGGGTCTGCTGGTGGACGGTCAAGCCTGCGTCGTCTTCGCCAATCTGCCGCAAGATACCAAGATTCGCATCCTGAACCTCGAGGGGATTGTGATCAAGACCATAGAAACTTCCGGTAACGTCACAGGCGGGGTTCGCTGGTATCTGGACAACGATAACGGGGAGAAAGTTGGTTCGGGCGTTTACCTGTATTACGTCACCGGGGCCGGTGATACATTCTGGGGCAAACTGGCGGTGGTGCGCTGATGAGGATAGGACTAACCGGCGGCGTGGGATGCGGAGTTTCAGAAGTGGCGCGCCATCTGGGATCGAAGGGTGTACCGATCGTTTCCGGCGACGAAATAGGACATCTTGCCCTGAACACGCCCGAGGTGAGCCGCCCCCTCATTGAACGATTCGGTCAAGGGATTCTGGATGCGGAAAATCTGATTGACCGAAGCAAACTGGGAGCCATCGTTTTTGCGGATGAAAGGGCGCGACGGGATTTAAATCGCATCATTCACCCGACGCTGCTGGACATGTTAGCGCGAGAAGTACGGGCTACGGAAGCGCAGCACGGCATCGTGGTGGTTGATGCGGCGTTAATCTATGAATGGGGACTTCAAGGTTTTTTCCATAAGGTCATCGTCGTGGATGCACCGCTTGATCTGCGCATTTCGAGAACTATAGCCCGAGATAAACTGACAGAAGAACAAGTGAGGCAGCGCATTGCCGCTCAGATGCCGTTGGAAAAGAAAGTGGAGAAGGCCGACGTTGTGATCAGCAACAATGGAACTTTGGAAGAGCTACACTCAAGGGTGGATGCGGTTTGGACAGAAATGGCATAAGGAGGATTTTCAATTCAAAGAGAAAGCCCGGCTTCTGGCCGGGCTTTTGCCTTATCTCTGTTTCGATTTATTTTTTCTTTTTCTCGCTTCTTTCCGCCTCTTTCAATGCCATCCTGATTCTTTCCGGGGTCACCGGAAGTTCATTGATGCGCACCCCGGTGGCGTCGTAGATGGCATTTAGAATCGCCGGAATGGTAGGCATAATGGCGCCCTCTCCGACTTCCTTCGCACCGAAGGGGCCATGGGGCTCGTGGCTCTCGACGATGATTGATTCCAATGGCGGCATATCCAGCGAGGTGGGGATTTTATATTCGGCCAGATTAGCGTTTTTAATTCTGCCGCATTCGTCGTAGAGGATCTCTTCCATAAGCGCTTCGCCCATACCCATCATCATGGAACCCTGCATCTGGCCTTCCACCTGAGTCCGGTTGATGGCGAAGCCGCAGTCGTGCGCACCGGTGATTTTTTCAACCGTTACTTCGCCCGTCTCCAAATCCACTTTCACTTCGGCCACCTGGGCGCTGCATCCGAAAGCCGGGCTGGTGCCGACGGCCGCACCTTTGAAGGATCCACCTAAAGGAGGCGGTTTGTACATTCCGGTGCCGACGATGCTCCCCTTCTCAATGAAGGCGATGCGCGCCGCTTCGCTGAAAGTCAGATTTCCCTTCAGCGGCACGCCTTTAAAGCCCCGGTGTTCCATGCGGTAATCGCGGCGCAGTTGTTCGATGTCCAGATCGCCCTTCGCGTAGATGACTTCACCATCCACGATGTCAAGTTCTTCCAAGGCGGCCCCGGTTTTCTCGGCGATGACCTTGAGAATCTGCTTCTTGACAGATTCGGCCGCTTCCTTGGCGGCTGCTCCGGTCATCAGCGTGGTGCGGGATGAATAAGCGCCCAGATCCACGGCCAGGTCGGAATCGCCGGAGATGACCTTCACGTCAGAAAGAGGAATCCCCAGCACCTCGGCGGTGATCATGGCCAGCATGGTATCGCTACCCTGTCCGATGTCCGCCGCACCCGACTCCACGATAACGCCGCCTCCCACTTCGCTGACCTTTGTGATAACGGTGGCGTGAGGGGTTTTTGAATAATAAATTGGATACCCCGCCCCCGAAACGAAGAATCCACAGGCGGCTCCGATGCCCTTGCCTCTGTGCTTCTCTTTGCGTTTATTTTTCCAGGTGGCGCTGTCCCGAACAGCTTCCAACGCCTCACGCATTCCGAAACTTGAGAGGTAAAGTTCGTTGCAGGTGGTCTCCCCCGCTTCCCGAACATTCTTCAGCCGGAGTTTGATGGGGTCCATCCCCAATTCTTCGGCAATACGATCTAACTGTATCTCAAAACAAGCCCGGGCAATGACGGCACCGTGTCCCCTCTGTGCTCCGCAGGCGGGTTTGTTGGTCACCACCCGATAGCCATCGTAATTCATATTCTCCAGGCGATAGGGGCCGCCTAACAGGGATCCGGCGTAATAAACGGTGGCGATGCCGAAGCTGCAATAAGCGCCGCCGTCGAGGATGCATTCGTGCTCGAGGAAAACCAGCGTGCCGTCTTTCTTTACGCCGGTCGTCATCTTGTGAAAGAACTGATGGCGGGCCCGAGAATGAAGGAAGACCTGTTCGCGGTCGAAGGTGGTCTTGACGGGCCGTTCGGTCTTCATTGACAACAGGCAGGTGATCAGCTCCATAGAAGAACAGGCGGCTTTGGGGCCGAATCCACCTCCGACGGCGGGCTTCACCACTCTCACCTTATGGAGGGGCAGATTCAGCGCCATGGCGATAGTGCGCTGGACATAATGAGGCGCCTGCGTGGAGGTGTACATAGTCAGGTAGCCCCGATCGTCGAAGTAAGCCAGCGCGGATTGCGGCTCCAGGAAGGCGGCATCCTGCATCTTGGAGGTCAGTGTGTCGGTTCGGATCAGATCAGCCTGTTTTTTGGCGGCTTCGACGTCGCCGAAACGCCAGTGCACCTCCTGTACGACATTGCGCTTGTATCGTTCATGCAGTAGTGGAGCATCCTCTTTCATCGCTTCACGGCCATCCAAAACGGCGGGGATTTCCTCGAATTCTACCTTAATGAGATCGAGGGCGTTTCGGGCGATTTCGGGATTAATTGCGGCTACGGCGGCAATCTCATCGCCGATATAGCGAACTTTCTCTGAGGCGAAGATCTGCTCGTCATAGCGCGCCGGACTGACCCCGAAGGTGATCCCCGGGGTATCTTTGGCAGTAATCACCGCCGCGACCCCGGGAAGCTTTTCCGCCTCTGAAGTATCTACGCTGATGATTTTCGCATGAGCCTGCGGGCTGTGCAGAATAGCCCCATAGAGCATCCCCGGCATGGAGAGATCGTCGGTGTACCTGGCCTTGCCGGTGACCTTGTCGTGGGCGTCCACTCGGGGAGCGCGAGTGTTGATGACTCGGTATTGCTTCATTTCGCCTCCAGGGGCGAAGTCGCTTCTTCTCTCATCCATTGCGCCGCCGTCAGGATCGCCTCGACGATCTTCTGGTATCCGGTACAGCGGCACAGGTTACCGGAAATCGCCAGCCGGACGTCCGCTTCGGTGGGATCGGGATTCTCCTTCAAAAGCGCCAGAGCGGTCAGAACCATACCCGGCGTACAGAAGCCGCATTGAATGGCGCCGACCTCGACGAAAGCCTTCTGGATGGGGTGAAGCTCGTGGCCCTTTGCGACCCCTTCAATTGTCAATATGTCGTGTCCGTCGGCTTCCACCGCCAGAACCAGGCAGGAGAAGACCGGGGTACCGTCCATCAGCACCGTGCAGGCTCCGCAGTCACCGATGCCGCAGCCTTTTTTGGTGCCGGTCAGGCCCAGTTCATAGCGCAAGACGTCCGCCAGCGGCGTGTTCGGTGCCACAGCGAGCTCGTAGGGAACGCCGTTGACGGTTAGATTTATGATTTTTTTCATTTCAGTTGCAGGTTGCAGGTTTCAAGTTGTCAGATGCGTCGAGTGCGGGGACTCGACGCTGCTGAGAAGGTGGCCAGACGCCACGAATAAGCGCACTCCCCTGAATAAATTCAGGGGCTGAGACCTGATTTAAAGTCGCCCTGGCGACTTAGAATCCCGACCTGTCGGGATTTTGAAGCCGGCCGTAAGGCTCTATCGAGTCTCAGCGCCAGAATTCATTCTGGCGTCTATAAACTTAAATCCAGTCTCATAGGTCGTAGTAATGCTCTTATCAGATTTACCGAATCCGACGCACTACTAATAATTGTGCCGCCGACTCCCCGCAGTCGGCTGTACCTCTTAAGCGTCGAGTGCGGGGACTCGACGCCACTGAGAAGGTGGCCAGACGCCACGAATAAGCGCACTCCCCTGAATAAATTCAGGGGCTGAGACCTGATTTAAAGTCGCCCTGGCGACTTAGAATCCCGACCTGTCGGGATTTTGAAGCCGGCCGTAAGGCTCTATCGAGTCTCAGCGCCAGAATTCATTCTGGCGTCTATAAACTTAAATCCAGTCTCATAGGTCGTAGTAATGCTCTTATCAGATTTACCGAATCCGACGCACTACTAATAATTGTGCCGCCGACTCCCCGCAGTCGGCTGTACCTCTTAAGCGTCGAGTGCGGGGACTCGACGCCACTCTCTATAAAGACACAACGCCACGTTTTACGCCACCTTATATATCGCCTCCAGCGCACGGGTCAAAGCTCTTCTGACCAGCACCGGCACCATATCCACCCGGTAGATCTGCGATCCCCGGTGGTCGGTGATGGGACGGCATTCAGTGGCGGCGATTTCGCCGGCTCTGGAAATATTCGCCTCTGTCGGCTTCTTGCCTCTAAGAAATTCGGCGGTTTTCTTCGCCAGAATCGGTGTGGGTGCAACCGAGCCCAGGGCAATGCGAACTTCTGTAATATTACCTTTTTCGTTCAACGTCAGAACGGAGGCAACGTTGACGACGGCGATCTCCAGGGCCTTTCGGTTAGCGAGTTTTATGCAGGAACTCCCCGTACGATCCCCGTAGCAGGGGAAAACAATACGAGTTAGTATCTCATCCGCTTCCCGAACGGTTTCGCCGGGGCCGATAACGAAATCTTCGACCGTAACCGAGCGAAATCCACGCGTTGACCTCAGCTCGAGCTTCGCACCCAGTGCCAGCGAAGGGAGCAGCGCGTCGGCAGCGGGACGGGCATTGCAAATGTTTCCCCCGATCGTACCCCTATTGCGTACCAGCGGTGATCCCAGATGATCGCACCCTTCGGCCAGGGCGGTCAGCCGTTTTCTGACTAAGTCGGATCGGCTGATTTCGGTAATCGTGGTCATCGGCCCAATGGCGATTTCGCCGCTCTTACAGCCAACAATCCCCCGTAAATCTGGAATGCGTGAAAGAGCGATCAAATAGGCAGGAGGATTTTCGGTGGGCTTTCGTGGCAACCCCGTTAGCGGATCACATCCCTTGCACCGGGGTAGGTGTGCGGGGATCACCGGGCGGCGGATGTCAACCAAAACGTCCGTGCCACCGGCCAGAACCGCAACCCCCTCTGCAGAATGCCGCCTTATAAGTTCACACGCCTCATTGATAGATTTCGGCTGAAGGACATCGAAACGAGGCAAGGACATTTATAAAACCTCCGACATTGAAACCGCCCTTTTATATATCTACGGCAGCCGGCCATAAAACATTAGTGGTGTATTCAAACTTCTTAACGGTTGCTCAGCCCTCTTTTTTGAGCACGTCCCGGGCGATGACCAATTTCTGGATCTCATTGGTTCCTTCATAAATCCGGGTGATCCTAGCATCGCGGTAGAATCTCTCAATGGGGTATTCGCGCATATAACCCATACCGCCGTGAATTTGCACGGCCTTATCAACGCACCGGCCCGCTGCTTCCGAACAGTACAGCTTGGTCATGGCCGCTTCGCGGGAATACGGTATCCCCTTATCGCACATCCAGGCAGTGCGATAGAGAATGCTCTCCATGCTGTAAATTTCCGTGGCCATTTCAGCCAGCATCCACTGAATAGCCTGCAACTTAGCGATGGGTTTGCCGAACTGAACCCGCTGGTTGGCGTGCTGGGTTGAAAGATGCAGAACCTCTCGTGCCGCTCCCAGACTCTGAGCTCCGATTCCTATCCGCCCCACGTCGAGGGTTTGCATGGCGATCTTGAAACCCTGATTCTCTGGGCCCAAACGGTTCTCTACGGGCACTTCTACGTCCTCGAAGAAGAGATCGGCCGTGTGCGAACCGCGAATGCCCATCTTCTCCTCGGGTTTACCGGTACTGAAACCGGGCGACGCTTTGTCCACCAGAAAAGCCGATATCCCCCGGACTCCGGCATTGGGATCCGTGATAGCGAAGACGGAATAGACGTCAGCGATCCCGCCATTGGTGATAAAAGTCTTCTGGCCGTTCAGAATGTAGCGATCCCCTTTTTTGACGGCCATAGTGCGCATGGCGGCAGCATCGGATCCAGCCTGCGGCTCGGTCACCGCGAAGGCGGCCAGTTTCTCTCCGGCGCACATGCTGGGAAGCAGGCGTTTTTTCTGCTCTTCGGTCCCGCCCAGATAGACCGCCATCGCACCGATTGAGACATGCCCACCTAGGGCGGCAGCGGTGGACATGCAAGCTCGAGAGATCTCTTCCAGCATGATGCAGTAGCCGATTTCGCCCAGGCCCGCTCCACCGTATTCTTCGGGGAAGGGCATGCCCATAAATCCTAATTCAGCGGCTTTGTCCAGGATTTCTCTGGGTACGTCGCAGTTTTTATCAATTTCCTCCGCATGAGGTCTGACTTCCTTGTCCGCGAACTTGCGGGCGAGTTCGCGCACCATCTCGTGTTCTTCGCTGAAGGTAAAATCCATATTCAACCCTGTAGATTCTGAAAATGAAGAATTTAATTGCTTCGATTACGGAACCACAATTGAACGCAGAGCATGGGGATCATTACTTCTTAGCAAATCGAAGGCGTCGTTGATCCTCTCCAAGGGGAACCTGCCGGTCACCAGTTCCTTTAATTTGATCTTACCCGTGCGAGCCATTTCGATGATCTTGGGGTAATCCACGGGTCGGCAGCCCAGGGAACCGATGATTTCCTGCTCGAAGAACATGATCTTGGAAGCGGGCAGTTCCACGTTTTTGTGGGTGTAGCCGATTACCACCGTTCGGCCGCCCTTGCGAATGCAGGCGAAGGCGTCCTGAATGGTTTTGGGATTACCGATGGCTTCAAACGACACGTCCGCTCCGCCGCCGGTCAGCTTTTTGATAGTCTTATCAATGCGCTCTTCTTTGCTGGCGTTGACAACGGCCTGCGCGCCCAGCTTTTTAGCCATTTCCAGCTTCTCAGGTACGATATCCACGGCTATGACGGAAGCTCCGACGGCCGCAGCCACCTGCACGGCGTTGATGCCCACACCACCACAACCGAACACGACGACGTTATCGCCGGCTTTGACCTGACCGCGAATGACGACGGCATGATAGGGCGTCGAGATGGCATCGGCAATGATCGAACCCTCCTCCAGTGGAACGTCATCAGGCATGGGGATGGCGTCTTTGGCCGGGGCGATGACGTATTCCGCGTAGGCCCCATCCACGTGGTTGCCGAACATAATCATATTGTCGCAGATATTCTCCCGACCCCTGCGGCAATTGACGCAGTACCCGCAGGTCAATACCGCAGGCAGGAGTACCTTATCTCCCTCCTTGAAATTCTTGACATCAGCCCCGACCTTCGCCACGATACCTGAAGGTTCGTGCCCCAGGATCATGGGGGGGGCTTTGAACGTGGGAACTCCGTGGTCAATGTAATGCAGGTCGGTATGGCACACTCCGCACGCTGCAACCTTGACCAGTATCTCACCAGCGCCTGGTTCTGGAGTCGGAACTTCGGTGATTTCCAGCGGTTTGCCGGAACCGTGAAACAATGCCGCCTTCATGCTTCCTCCGCCTTTTATCTAATTATTTATCTTTCGCGTGTAGATAATGAAATATTCGCCTGCTGGGTCGCCGTAGCAACTCTCGCAGGTCTGGTCAGGGTTTTCCGGGCCGGTGTATCGCTCCACTCTGACCTCAAATCCCAGCGATTCGTAAAGTTCGGTCAACTCATCCACTCGATCCCTGCCGACGGTATTTCGCTTCTCCCACTCCATTCCTCAAGCTCATCGAGTAATCCATCCGCCTGCGTAGGCCACGGCTAAAGCAGTGACCTGCCCCAATATGCCCCCCATAAATGAGTTCTTTGATTTATTATGTAGATTAGATTTGTTGTATCATCCCAGCGAAAGGGCGTGAGCCCCTTTAGATGGCTGGAATCCAGAAAATCAACCGCTTACCTGGATTCCGGATCGGGCTAAACCCCGTCCGGAATGACAATCTCCGAATATTTCAAATACCTCATAAATGGGGCTATTCCTTGAAAACCCTGCTCGAAAGAACCATCGTTTCGGCTGCGGGGGTGAAAATTCTCCTTAGCGATCTAAAAAAGATCGTCCAGATCGTCCGCTCCGCCGCCGGGCATTTCGCCGTACTGCTGCAGATGCTGCTGGATCAGTTCGCTCTCCCGCTTGGAATACATGCGGTCTTCTTCCCAGCAGAAAAGTGAACCTTCGGGCTGCTTTGTGCATTCCTCTTCCAAAGCTGCACGGATATCGGTCGTGCCAACGATTTTGGTCACCTTTTTCTCGACGTCAGCGATTTGGTAAACACCCTCGGTCGAGGGGATTTTTTGCACCGCTTCGGGTATCAAGGGCTGCCATTTATCGGGAGGCAGAACAATCGGCGTGATCGTCGCTCGGAGGTTGCAGCGCAGGCAGGCAAGAGCCATGCTCTGAGCATTATCAGGTGAAAATCCCTGCTCGATAACATCGAAACCCTTGATGCGCTGCCGGGGATCGAGGTGAGCGGGGCGCACGATCTGGCGGAGGTGAAATCCTTCATCGCAACCCAGATAGGGATCATCGCGAATTTCATCCGGTTCGGGTTCCCGTTCAACACCGAGACCGCCGAGAGCCTTATCTATCGAATCCGCTGCTTTTCGTCCGGAAGCAACAGCCTCGATCACCGAGGCGGGGCCGGAAACGGCATCGCCGGCGGCGTAAACTCGGGGGACATTCGTCTCCAGCGTCTGGGGATTGACCGTAAAAATCCCCGCCGGGCCGGTCTCTAACTCGACTTCCCGCTCTATGCCGCCCAGATCAACTTGCTGGCCAATTGCGATGATGGCGAAATCCGAATCCATATCAAAGGTATCGCTCTCATCATACTGCGGATCAAAGCGACCTTTCTCGTCGAACACGCAGGTGCAGCGTTTAAAGCGAATTTTGCTCAATCGCCCATTTTCGCCGACGAATTCGGCCGGCCCCCAGCCCGTTTTGATTTTAACGCCTTCCGCCGTCGCCTGTTCCAATTCCCAGGCGTGAGCGGGCATTTCGCCCTCGCTCTCGAGGCAGACCAGGGTTACGTCATCGGCTCCCAGGCGGCGGGCGCTCATGGC
>CAZHMN010000036.1:0-3525 GCA_964533705.1 uncultured bacterium | reverse complement strand
TTGGCATCGGCTTCGAAGACTTCGACCTCATGCCCGGCGCGAGCCAGGTAATAGGCCGCCGTTAACCCCGCCGGGCCGCTACCCACGACGGCGACTTTTTTGCCCGTAGGTTCAGCTTTTTCGGGAAGGGAAATTTCGTCTCTGGGCGCATTTTCATAGACAAATCGCTTCAGGGCACAAATCGCCAGACTCTCCCCCAGGGTGTTGCGCTTACAGGCATCTTCGCAGGGGTGAAAGCAGACGTAGCCCAGAATTCCGGGGAAGGGCACACGATCGTATATGACCCGCAATGCTCCGGAATAATCACCGAGGGCGATGCGCCGAACGTAGGCCGGTATGTCAATGCCTGCGGGGCAGGCTTCCACGCAGGGGACCGGCTCACCACGACGCACGGGTTTTGAATCGGGTTTATCCCGCAATGCGCCGGTAGGGCAAACCTCCACGCAGGCTCCGCAGTAACGGCAGTAGGATTCTTTCAGTTCCCCTTTCTCGGCGGTTCCCACCCAGATCCGTCCATCCTTTAAAGTGGCCGCCAAAGCGCGGACGCCGCGAACCTCATTGCAGATTCTCACACAACGCAGACAGCCGATGCAGAGGTTATAATCCCGGTCGAAAAAGGGATCACCGTAAAGTTTGGGAAAGTTTTCGGGGACGTACTTAGGGGTTCCTTCCGGAAGCCCGATATAGTCAACGATTTTGCCCAATTCACAGCGATTCAACAGAATGCAGCAGCGCTCGTCCTCGGGGACGTTTGTGGAGCATTGGGTCAGCGAACAGCCTTCCCGCTGGGCGCAGGTCAAACAGGCGTGCGGATGATGAGCCAGTATTTTAGCCAGCGCTTCGCGGCGGGCTCGGTTAATGTCTTCGCCATGAGTGCGAACGATCATGCCTTGGGCGGCCTTGGTCTCGCAGGCGCGCACCAGTTCCTCCTGTCCCTCAACGGCGATGAGACAGAGGTTGCAGTTGCCGTCATCAGCGGCGATTTCCCGCTCGAATTGCCCGATGATGACTTCATCGCCCCGGTACACCCTCTTCGACCATTTTACCTCCCGGACGGGAGGGAGATCGGGGTGGCCGCAGATACCGGGAATGTAGATGCCGTTTTTCAGCGCGGCTTTACGGACGGGCAATCCCTCAGGGACGCTCAGCGTGCGGTCGTCTATGGTGATCTGGATGTTCATATTTCCGGTCGCAGGCATGGCCCAGCCCTAAAGGACTGGGCTACACCTTTTATACAACCCCCATAAATGGACCTAACTCTTTGCAGTCCCAGCGATGGAAACAGATCAGAGTGAAAATCACCAGGAATGCTCGATGGCGCCGGGCGTACAGGCTTGAACGCAGGGCAGTGGTGGTCTCTCCCCTACCGGCTTGCACTGGGCGCACTCGTACTTCAGTTTCTTGCGGAACTCTTCTTTGATTTCGGCGACTTCATCATCGTAATCATCAACAATGACGGCAAACATGCCTTTAGGACATGCCTCCAGACATCCGTGATGAGAACATTCGATACAGAGATCGGTGTCAATGGTGATGAAGTACTCGCCGCTGCCGTCTAAATAACCGTAGTTGGCTTTCATAAGGAGTTAGCAGTTAGCTGTTAGCAGTTAGCTGTTAGCTGTTAGCGGTTGGCCGTTAGCTTTTGGCAATTAGCCGTTAGAAAATGGTTGCTATTTTCTGCTCTTTTCCAGCAAGGCTTTCGCAAAGAGCGCTCCTCCGAGAGCCCCGGCGATCTGGGTATCGTAATTGCCCTTCAGAGCTTCGATGCTCAGTTCCTTCTCGATCCTGCGCACCACGCCGACGTTTTTGCCGATCCCGCCAGTGATGGCGAAATCTTTTTCAACTCCGATTCTTTCGAGTAGCGTCACCACCCGGTGCGCCATGGCGTTGCAGTAGGCGGCGATGACCTTGTTCTTGGGCCAACCCTTGCGCAGCAGCGCGGAAGCTTCGGACTTGGCAAAAACCACGCAAGTGGATGACACCGGTGGAGGTTCCTCTTCCACCTGGAAGGATAGTTCACCCACTTCTTCGATGGGAACCGACAGCAGGTCGGCGAAGACTTCCATGCCGCGACCGGTTCCGGCTGCGCATTTGTCGTTCATCAGGAAGTTGGTCACCTTGCCGCGCTCGTCGCAATGGATGGCTTTACAGTCCTGGCCACCCATATCCAGGATGGTCCTCACGCTGGACCCGTACATAAAATTGCCACCCCGTGCGTGGCAGGCGATTTCAGTGATGGCGCGATGCGCGAAGGGAACGTTAACACGGCCGTATCCAGTTCCGACGATATAATGAATATCATCCAGTTTCATACCCGTATCTTCCAGAGCCCAATCCATCGCCTTGCGGGCGCTATTGGGGCTATCGCTGCCGGTGCGAGTGTTAGAATAGGCGAACAGCTTGCCATCTACCATAATCACCGCCTGGGAACTGACAGAACCAACATCCACTCCGGCAGTGATGGTTTCCGATCCCCTCCAGTCGAGGTTCTCATCCCTCCAATTGTACTCCTTCCAGCGCCAGTATTCTTTTTCTGCCATTTATTTCTCCGGAATTTTATACTCCAGGATTCTCGACTTCTTTCTATCCATAGCTCATTTTTACTCTTACCCATTCGCCGCTACCAATGCGGCCCCCAGAGCGCCAACGTATTCGGCGTTTTCGGGGATTATGACGTCCTGCTCCAGGCCGCGCTTTAAGGCGTCCACGAAGCCCACGTTACGGCTGACCGCACCCACCAGAGCCACTTTTGGAATAATGCCCACTCGTCTGACCATGGAAACAATCCTGTCGGCAATGGCGTCGTGGACGGCGCGGGCGATGTCCTCTTTAGGGGTTTTCGCGTGCAGCAGTGAAACGACTTCAGATTCGGCGAAAACGGCGCACTGGGCGTTCATGGGGATGGTCTTGGTGGACTTCAGCGATAACGGCCCGAAATCCTCCAGCGACACTTCCAGGGCGCGGGACATGGCTTCGGTGAAAGAACCCGCCCCGGCGGCGCACTTTTCGTTGACGGCGAAATCAATCACCTTGCCGGTTTCGTCGGTTTTGATGGCGCGCCCTTCTTCGGCGCCGACGTCAATCACCGTTCGGGCTTCCGGCGCTATTTTCAAAGCGCCTTTGGCGGCGGCACCCACGTCGGTGACGGTTTCGTGCGCCAGGGGTGCGGATTCGCGGCCGGCGCCGGTTGCGACAATTTTGTCCACCTGATTTTTCTTTAGTCCAGCTTGATCCAGTGCCTCCTGAAAGGCGATTTGCGCCGATTCGGTGGTATCGAAACCGGCCGGATGCTCCGCCCGGGCTACAATTTCTCCATCTTTAAGGATCACCACCCGGATATTTTTGGCTCCCATGTCAATTCCGGCTGTTGTCATACTTCAGCTCCAAGTTACAAATTGCGAGATTGTAGTTTCGAGTTCCGAGTTGCGAGTTGCGAGTTAGTCATGTGCTGCAGAGTCCCTGCACTCTTAAGCATCTTTTTGCTCTCGCACCAGACTCCCACAAAGTGGTCCCTGCGGGAGAGTC
>CAZHMN010000035.1:0-29641 GCA_964533705.1 uncultured bacterium | reverse complement strand
ATAAATGACCGAACAGAAACCGCTCCTCGCCCGCCTGAGTGTCGCAGCATGGGGTATCCCCCTGATCATCGTCGTGGTCTGCCTGGGGGGCTGGATATTCGCCCTTTTCGTCGCGTTGGTGGCTGCCATCGCTTTGTTTGAATTCTACTCGCTGGCCGAAACGCGCCACCTAAACCCCCAGACCTTTCCCGCCGTCTTGCTGGCGGCTGTCGCCGTTTTCCTGACGCATTTTCTGTCCGCCGGGAATTGGATCGGCCTGATGTTTCTTCTGGCCCTCCTGCTGGCTTTCATTGAAATCCGCTTCGGGGAGAGGGAGGGTTTGCGTGATTTACCCATAACGCTTTTCGGCTGGGCATATATCCCCCTCCTGTTGGGTACGCTGGTCTACGTGCGCAACGCCACCTGGAACGACTTTCAGCCTTCGACCGCCTACACGCTGTATCTCTTGTCCTCCATCTGGGTTTGTGATACGGCCGCATACGCTGGTGGGAAAGTCTTCGGGAGACATAATTTGGCGCCCTATGTCAGTCCCAAAAAGACCTGGGAAGGAGCGGCGTTCGGTCTGGCTGGAGCACTTTTCTGGGCGATACTCTGGATTCCCTTCCTCGCTTCCAAGACCAACGGCTGGGATTTGCTCTACGTCGCTCTTGTCGTGGGAATCATCGGCCAGTCCGGCGATTTGATCGAGTCCTACTTCAAGCGTTCTGCAGGGGTCAAGGATTCCGGCACCCTGCTCGGCGAACACGGCGGAGCCTTGGATCGCTTCGACAGTTTGATTCTTACCGTACCCTTCGTGTTCATCTATCAGGTCGCCCAGGGGCGTGTCGGGCTTTTCTAATGAGCGATGCTGAACCCTATAAAAGAGCGGGCAAGGGGACGGTTGTCTCCCTCTTCGACCGGATTGCGCCGGTTTACGACCGCCTGAACAGGATCATCTCCTGGGGGAGAGATCAACGCTGGCGCCGGGACTTGGCGCGGTGTTTGGATCTCAAACCGGGACAGGTCATTCTGGACATTTCCGCCGGCACCGGCGACATGGAACCGGCCCTGAAAGGAATCTGTCCGGAGCTGGAAGTCATCGGCCTCGATCCCTCACGCCCGATGGTTTCGCTGTATCGCGAAAAACAACCCAATGCAGAAATCGCTCTGGGGACGGTTGAAAAAATTCCCTTCAGAGATGCTTCGTTTGCGCGCGCCGTCTGCACCTTTGGCTTACGCAATTTTAAGGATCGTTCCACCGGCTTCAAAGAGGTCAACCGGGTGCTGGAACCGGGAGGCTTGTGGGGCTTCCTGGAAATGTCGGCGCCGAACGGTACTCTTTTCCCTATTATTTATGCCTTATACTTCAAGCACCTGGTTCCCTTGATCGGTGCGGCCTTATCCCCCTCGCCGGGAGCTTATCGTTATCTGCGCGACAGCGTTTATGCGTTTCCCGAATATGATCTCCTGGTGGAAGAGCACTACCGCGCCGGCTTCGCACCGGTTTATCATCGGCCAATTCTGCGCGGTGCGGTGGGTCTCTATATCTTTAAAAAGACCGGTATACCCAGCACTTGAAAACCATTCCCGCCGTTAAAATCGCCATAGCGCTGGCTCTGGGTATCTACCTCGGTGACCGTCTGGATACCTTCGAACCGTTCTTGATCTGGGGGGCGACAGCCCTCTTCGTCTTTTTGGGATTCTGGGGACTCCGGCGAAACTGGGGAGACGTCGCTGTTTATATGGGCATTCTGTGCCTCGGGTTTCTGTTCGGTACCTCAACCTGGGGGATTCTCAATAAAATTGAGAATCTGCCTGCAGATCCGGTTCTGATGGGCGGAAAAGTTGTTTCTCAGGTGTACCAGAATAATGAACGCCAGGTCGTGATCTTTCGTTCAGACTGGATTTCAGAAGATGGATGGCGGCGGCAATCGTTTCCGGGAAATCTTCGTCTGATTGTGCCTGCAGATGATGGCCGAATTATTCCCGGCTCGAGGTTGGTTCTATATGGAAAAACTCAGCCCTATCCGATAAAACGTAACCCGGGCGGCAGGGATCTACGCAGAGAATTCGCTCGTCAGGGCATCGTCGGCTGGATTAAACCGGAAAAAATCGCTTCTGTCGAAATAGCGAAAACCAGTCTGGCAGCCCAAATCAGGTCGAGAATTACCGACGTTCTCCGAAGTGTACTTCCACCCCGTCAGGCGGGCCTTCTGACGGGCATGATTCTCGGTCAGAAGAGCGATCTTCCCGAAGACGTCAGAGATAATTTCGCCCGTAGCGGGCTCTACCACCTGCTGGCGGTCAGTGGTCTGCATGTCGGCTATCTCTTCGCCCTTTTAATACTGCTTGTTCGACCTCTTATTCTTAATCTTCGGCTGCGCAGGCTGGTTTTGCTTATCGGCTTATGGGGATACGTCATCTTGACCGGCGCTAATCCGCCGACTTTGCGCGCCGCCTTAATGATCTCCCTAATCATGCTGAGCTTTGAGGTGCGGCGTTTTCCACGACATTGGAACCTCTGGGGAGGAGCCGCACTGGTTATCCTTCTTTTCGCACCGCAGCAGCTTTTTACGCCGGGATTCCAGCTCTCTTTCGCCGCCATGGCCGGCATTCTGGTGGCTGCGGACGCCAGCCATAGAGTGAGGTTATCAGCGCCGATCTATGCTTCGAATTCGCTGAAAGTGCGCAAGTTTTTCGAAAATCACCTGGCGATGCCCCTTTTATTCAGTCTCTGTGCTGTGGCGTTTACCGCTCCGATACTGATCTTACATTTCGGCGGTTTCGCCCCGATAGCTATATTGCTGAATCTGCTCGCCGTCCCGCTGGCAGGAGCGATCTTCGGTGTGGCCTGGATTACCATTCTGCTGAAAGGGATGTTTCATCTCTCGATTGACCTTCTTTCAGGCGCGCTGGAACTGGGACTGAAAGGCCTGGAATACCTAACTGCTGTGGGCGCCCATCTCCCCGGAAACAGCTACGGCGATTACCCCGGTATGATCGCCGCTATCGTTTTTCTCATTGTCCTCATCGGTATTCTGCGGGCATCGAATTGGAGGCGGGTCGTTTTATGGATTTCCACAGGTTTAGCTCTGTTATTCGTTCTGCCCGTTTTCCAGTTGCAGGCGCACCTGCGAATCGAATCCCTGGACGTTGGCCAGGGCGATGCCACGTTAATGCGCTTTCCGGGCGGAACGAATCTGTTGGTGGATTGCGGTAGCGAAACCACCGCGAAATTTGAACTAGTCCCGTCCCTGCGCCGCAGAGGAATTAATCGCATCTCCGCCCTGCTTTTAACCCATTTCCAGGAGGATCACGCCGGCGGTGCCGTGGAGGTATTGGAATCCCTAAAAGTAGATCGTTTGTTAGTGAATTCGCTTTCACCCGATAATGAACCGGGCCGCACCGTCATCGCCGCCGCTCGCCGGATGAACGTTCCGATCAGGAAACTTGTGCTGGGCGATACGATCTCCATTTTAAAAGGCGTCGGGTGCCGGGTTCTCTGGCCGCCTCAATCTTCAGGAGGAGATGATAATCAGGAATCCATCGTTCTGAAGGTCTCTTACGGGGAAGTTGATTTTTTGCTGACCGGCGACGTTGGTTGGAAGACGGAGAGGATATTATTCAATGCCGGGGATTATCTGCAATCGGAGATTCTTAAAGTGGCGCACCACGGCAGCCGTTATTCCTCCCGCCGCTTTTTTCTGAATCGGGTTAGACCCCGGATTGCACTGATAAGCTGTTCTGCCGGCAATTCCTATGGTCATCCCACCAATCGAGTTGTGTCGGATCTGGAAGGTATGGGATGTCTGATCCACCGGACTGATTTGCAGCAGGCAGCCGTTTTTGCCTCCAACGGAAGAGACGTTTGGCCGATAAAATGGCGCTGATCTCTGAACGGGAAAAAGCGAGGATCCAGGAACTTTTCAGCTTTGAAAAGGCTCTCTGGGCCGGAGGGATTCGCTTTGTCGCGGGTCTGGACGAAGCGGGGCGCGGTCCTTTAGCCGGGCCTGTCGTCGCCGCGGCCGTCATCTTCCCGAAGGTGGTCTATATCCCCGGTCTAAACGACAGCAAGCTGCTCACGCCCACCCGCAGGGAAAAACTTTACGGTGCGATTATCGAACAAGCTTCCGCAGTGGGAATCGGAGAAGCTTCGCCCCAGGAAATAGACCGCCTCAACATTCTGCAGGCCAGCCTGTTGGCTATGCAGCGCGCCGTCTTTCATCTTGCTCTCGATCCCGAGCATCTGCTGATTGACGGGCGCTGGGAATTGCCCGGTTGCAATATTGAGCAGAAAGCCCTGGTCAAGGGCGACCGGCGCAGTTTCTCCATCGCCGCGGCGTCTATCATCGCCAAGGTGTATCGCGATCGGATCATGATGGACTATCACAAACTCTACCCCCAATACGGATTCGAGCGTCACAAAGGGTATCCAACCCGAGCCCATATCGAAGCCATTTCTGAACATGGCTATTGTGCCATTCACCGCCGCAGCTTCAACGTGAAATTTTTGGACGATAATTTGTGAGTTGTAGCTTGAAAACCGCGACGAAGGAAATCGGTGACAAGGGAGAAGACATTGCGGCGAAGTACCTCCAGGAGAAAGGGTACACCTTATTACAGCGCAACTACCGGCTGCGCATTGGTGAAATTGATCTGATCGCCGAAAAGCAGGGCGTGCTGGTTTTCTGCGAGGTCAAACGCAGCCGGTTCCAGGGGCAATCCCACCCTGAACTGCGCGTCAATCACGACAAGCAGGTTAAACTGGCCCGCTGCGCGCAGGCCTTTATCGCAGATCGGTCGCCCTCGTTTGAATCCTGCCGCTTCGACGTGATCGCCGTTAAGACGCAGCGAGGCCGCAACGTCGTAGAGCACTTCGAAAACGCCTTCTGGCCCCCGGATGGGTGGGATGAGGAATGATTTGGACTACCCTTTAGTCCCATAAGTTTAAAACGCGTAAAACCAACATGCTTCAACCTCGTGTTGCCATCATCGTCGTCAACTGGAACCGGCGCGACGACACGCTGGAATGCCTGGATTCCCTCACCAAGGTTCATTACTCCAACTACCGCGTCATCATGGTGGACAACGGATCCACGGATGGTTCAGCCGAGGCGGTTCGCCAGCGTTTCCCGGACGTAAAGATATTCGAAGCCGGTGAAAACCTGCGATTCGCCGGAGGCAACAATCTGGGCCTGAAGGACGTCTTAGCCGAAGGTGACGATTACTGCCTGCTGCTGAATAATGATACGACCGTCCATCCTGATTTTCTGAATCATTTGGTTGCTGCGGCACAGACCGATGAACGCATCGGACTGGTCGGCCCCAAGATTTTGTACCACCATCGTCCCGACGTTATCTGGTTCGCCGGCGGAGTACTGAAGCCGGCCTGGGGTTACGTCCGCCATTACGGCCTGCGGCAGCTCGATGATGGCAGGTTTGATGAGCGGTTGACGGTTTCTTTTCTCACCGGCTGCTGTCTGCTGATTCGCCGTGAAGTACTGGAAAAAATCGGCCTGCTGGATGAGGGATTCTACCTTTACAGCGAAGACGCCGATTTCTGCCTGCGGGCCGTGAAGGCCGGTTATAAGCTGATTTACGAGCCTGAAGCCCGCATCTATCATAAAGTATCGCAATCCACCGGCGGCGCTTATCATCCCGCTAAGTGGCGACGCCGTTATCAGAGCCTCTTCCGGTTGATCGCCAAACACACCTCTCCACTAACCTGGCCCCTCTTCGCGCTGAACCTGGTCTGGGAGCTGATCAGCTTGCCCGTTAACGCATTTTTCCAGACCAAAAAACTACCCCCGGCAAAAACCGAATAGGTCTAATCCCCCGCCTCACGCCCTGATCTCAATTCTCAATCCCTTCTCATAATCTGTTTTTGGGTGGTGAAAAACGAAATCGGCTTGAGCCGATTTTAAATAAAGCCTCAGCCGCAGAATTCATTCTGCGGCGAATGGCTCGGCATTAACGGGCAGAATACCCTGCCAGATCAGATCATGGGCGGTTTGATAGCGTCGAAGGCAGAATTTATTCTTGGGCGAATGGGGCCGGTTTTTCATCACGAAGTGTATTTCGTCGTTCACCAAGCTAAAGTTTGGTGCTTAGACCTGCACTAAATCCCGCCCAAGCGGGATTCAAAGTCGCGCTACCGGCTTTAAACTCAGCCTCAGCCGCAGAATTCATTCTGCGGCGAAAAACGCCGGATTGGAGAACCTGGGAAAAAAATACCCCCCCGGCCCTTTTCTGGGCATCCCTTACCCCGTCCCGAACGCTTTAAAATCGCATTTATGTTATTGTATAATAAGGAATAAACCATATGGCACATTCCTTGCCAAAATATAAAGAGAATAATAAGGATGTGAAAATTATGGTCAAAGGCATCTATCATCTGGCTGCGGGAATGGTGGCCCGCCAGCGCAACCTGGAGGTCATAGCCAATAATCTGGCAAACGCTTCCACTGTGGGATTCAAAGAAGAGCGAGTGGCTTTCAGGAACACTTTGAACTCCTCCAGCTCTATCTCACGGAATCCGGTGACGGCGGGCGAGAAATTCGTGGTGGCCTCGCGCGGCACTCAAAACGCGCACCAACAGGGGACTCTGAAACAGACCGAAAATCCCCTGGATCTGGCCATCGTGGGAGATGGATATTTCGTCGTCGAAACCGAGAATGGCCCGGCCTACACCCGGGACGGCCGTTTCCAACTGAATGCAGAAGGTGAGCTCGTTAATCTGAACGGCTATCGCGTTCTGACCACCGGGGGGCCTATTCAAATTCCGGAAGGGAATCTGAAGATATCATCGGATGGCGAGTTGATTCTGAAGGCGTACGACTCACCCATAGAGCAGGTTCTGGACCGTTTCCTGGTGGTTACCTTTGAAAATCCATCGTCGCTGCAACCGGGCAGAGATGGATTGCTGTTCACGCAACAACGACCCTTCGAGCTGGATCAGGCTCGTTTGCAGGTCGGTTACCTGGAAGAGTCCAACGTTGATATGGTTTCCCAGATGATCGAGATGATAGAGGTGAGCAAAATGTATGAAGCGTCCGCCAAAGCCGTACAAACCTCGGATAACATATTGGGCAAGGCGGTTAATGAGGTGGGAAAAGCGCGATAGAATAGAGGGAGATGAGAAATGATCAGAGCATTACGCTCGGCGGCTTCAGGGATGTCCGCTCAACAGTTGCAGTTGGATAATATCGCCAACAACTTGGCCAACGTGAACACCACCGGCTTCAAGAAAGGGCAGGTGCAGTTTCAGGATTTAATGTACCAGTTGATTCGCCCCGCCAGCGTTTCACTTCAGTCGAATTTGGTGGAACCCGTCGAACTGTCCATCGGTCACGGTGTTCGGCCTGTGGCCATCACCCGTAGTTTTGCGGTCGGGACGCTGACGCAGACGGATAATCCTCTGGATCTGGCCATAACCGGAGATGGCTTCTTCCAGGTGCAAATGCCGGACGGGCAATTGTCCTACACGCGCGACGGGCAGATCAAGCTGAGTCCTGATGGTGAATTCGTCACGGCGGATGGCTATCTTTTGGAACCCGATATCCAACTGCCTGTGGATACGGAAGAGATCATGATTAACCGGGATGGCACCGTTATGGTGCTGGTCTCTGGAGAATCACAACCGGAAGAAGTCGGGCAGTTGGAATTAGCGCGCTTCATTAATCCGGCAGGTCTTACCGCCATCGGACAGAACCTGTTCCAGGAGACGATTTCTTCCGGTCCTCCGATTCGAGGAGAAGCGGGGCGGGAAGGCTTCGGCGAAATCGAGCAGGGCTATCTGGAATCCTCCAACGTTTCCGTTGTCGAAGAAATGATCCAGATGATCACAACGCAGCGAGCCTATGAAATCAATTCCAAGAGCATCCGTACTGCCGAGGATATGCTCCGCGAAGCGGTCAATCTAAAGCGTTAGGCGAAGTCGTGAATAAAGGATTTCACATCACCTTTATCCTGGCCTGGATTGCAATCCCGGTCATCTTCTGCTCAATTGCCGGTGCGCAGGCAACCGTGCAGCTTTACGATATCGTCTACATGGATGCCCGGCCGATTCTCCTGGGTGATGTTGCCGATCTGGAGGGCGAGGCGGAGACGTTGAACCGGCTGCGACAACTATCGCTTGACGCAATGATCAAGCCTGACGATCCAACCGTATTCACCGCCGAAAAATTGGCGCACATGCTTCCAAACGATATGCCCGTCTATTTTTGCGGTGCCCCTGCCGTTGAAATTATTCCCTGGTCCAAGCGGAATGAGTTTTCACCTGTTAAATCCGCAATCCAACGCCGATATGAAATCTTGGCCGGCGATTCTCTGACGGTGCAGGTTGAAATCGGGTCGTCAATTAGCTGGCTCGCTGAAAACGCCCCTCCGCCTCAGCGCTTCCGTATCCTGCGGCAAGAACGGCTGATTCCCGGTTCGCAGGTAGTAACGCTGGAAAGCCTCGACGGTCGGGGGAAAATCAGACGTCGCCATGTAAATGTTAAAGTGTCTCTTTTCGCTCGGCTGGCATTTCCTAAAGCTCTGATTAAACGCGGTCAGATTTTGAAGCGCGACGATATCGAGGTTAGAACCGTTGACCTGAAGACCGTCGGTTTGCAGGGTCATGTCCTAAAACCGGATTGCATACTCGGGTTAGAAGCTTCGCGACATCTCTCGCCATCAGAGCCCATCCGCTGGGATCAACTGCGCCAAGCCTCGCTGGTGCGGAAGGGGGATGGGGTGGAGCTGGTCGTAAATTCCGATTACTACGCAATATCAACAGCGGCGACCGCCCTTCAGGACGGCGCTGCGGGTGAACAAATCTGGGTACGCTTGAAAGAAAACGGGAAGAGGCTGCGGGCGGTGGTGGTGGACGCCGACCACGTGAGCCTGGAATAGACTAAAATGAATGGGAGTGGAAGATGAATGGAAAGAACTTTGTCCGCCTCGTCGCGCTGACGGCGACAATACTGCTCATAGGCGCGACGTTAGGAGAAGCTGGGGGGAAAAAATTCTCCGAAAACATCGCCCGCTCACTCTTCTCGGATAAACGCGCCTACCAGGTCGGCGACGTCGTTACCATACTGATCGTCGAATATGCCATCGGCCAGCATGAAGCGGGGACTGAAACGGGCTCTGATAGTGAATTCGGGGTCTCTGCAGTTGGTTCCGGCGATCTCTCCGACACCAACATGGGTGCCGATGCTGCCTGGAAACATAAGTTCGACGGCACCGGCGGCACCAAGAGATCGGGCAGCTTGGAAGGAACCATGAGCGCCCGCATCGTGGAAATCACCGAAGAGGGCAACTTGGTGATCGAAGGAGAAAGAACGATCACCGTAAACGGTGAGAAGCAGATCACCAAGCTCAGGGGCGTTATCAGGCCGGAAGACGTGTCCGGGCAGAACACCGTCTATTCCTACCGAATCGCCCAGGCTGAGATTTCCTATACCGGCAAAGGCGACGTCAATTCCGCCCAGAAGCCCGGTTTCTTCACCAAGATTATCAACTGGATTTTCTAATCTGATTTTCTCAGGATGCCATAAACCATGAACCTGCGCATAAAATCATTTGCATCGTTTTTACTCATCGCTGTCGTGCTGATGAGTAATTTCGCCGGCGCGGAGGTCCGCCTCAAGGACATCGCCCGGCTGGAAGGCTCGGGGACGACTTCAGTGGTCGGGTATGGCCTGGTAATCGGTCTGAACGGCACCGGCGACCGATATCGCTCGCCATACACTGAACAATCGCTGGCTAATTTGCTGGATCGTTTCGGCATCACCATCAATCCTTCGGATGCCCGCCCGCGCAACGTCGCAGCGGTGATGGTTACGGCCGAAATTCATCCCTACGTGCGCCCCGGCACCCGGTTTGACGTGCTGGTCAGCTCCATCGGAGACGCCACCAGCCTGGCCGGAGGAACCCTGCTTCCCACGCCGCTTTCCGACCTGGAAGGAGCGGTCTGGGCCAACGGCCAGGGGGCTATTTCCGTGGGCGGTTTCAACATCGAGGCGGGTCGCGTGGCAATGCGAAAGAACTACACACTCGTCGGTCGAGTGCCCAACGGCGGCGTGGCGACGCGCAGTGCGGATTCGCTGGCATTCGAGACGGGCGCCCTTCGTTTCAATCTGAATCAGCCTGATTTTACCACCGCCCAGAGAGTCGCCGAAGCTTTTAATGCTGAGTTTGGCCCTGAAACAGCGCGGGCCCTGGATGCCACCCGCATCGAGGTTACTCTCCCGGCGGATTACGGGGAAGATCGCCGCGTGGAATTCATCGCCCGGGCGGAAACTTTGACGCTGGATGTGGACGTTCCCGCGCGGGTCGTCATTAACGAGCGCACTGGTACGGTGGTGGTGGGCGAAAACGTCAGATTACGCCCCGCCGCGATTACGCACGGTTCGATTTCCATCGCAGTTAAGTCCGCGCCGGTTATTTCACAGCCGGGGCCGTTTTCTTCAGGAAGAACGGTGGTTGCACCGCTGGATCAAATCACCGTCAATGAGTCCCAGACGCCTATGGTGGCTGTCCCGGAGGGGACCACCATCGGGGAAGTGGCGGCGGCTCTGAACAGTCTGGGCGTAACCCCCGTGGATATGATAGCCATTTTTCAGGCATTGAAGGAAGCGGGATCGCTGCAGGCGGAATTGATCATCCTATAACAGACTGTTTCCAAGCGAACGAAGAAATGAACACCACAGATTCGACGAAAATAAGTATTTGTCGGGATAGGGGTGCTGATCAAAGCGTCGCCGGGGTTCAAAAAAAGCGTCCCGAAAATAACCCGGAATCGCAGGATTTAAAAAAAGCTTGCCGCGAATTTGAAGAGATCTTTATTCGCCTGATTTTGAAAGAGGCGAAAATAGATCAGTTTTCTATGGGGGGAAAAGGAGCCTCCCAACTTTACGGTGATCTAACCCGGGAAACTCTGGCAAAGTCAATGGCACAAGCGGGTGGATTGGGATTGGCCGAAGTGTTGTACCGCCAGTTATCCAAGGGTGAAACGGTTGTCACCGATCAAGACAATGCAATCAAAGAGGAAAAGTACCAACCAACATCGGAGGAATAATGCCTCCCATCAGCGCCAATAACGGACCGATAGAGTCTTCTAGTTCGGTGAAGGAGAGGGACATGGGTAAATTCATTCAGGAACTGATCGAGTTGATTCACCGAGAGGAAAAGACGCTAAGAGCGTTCTTGAAACTCCTGAACAAGCAAAAACGCCATCTCCTCTCAAACCAGATCGAAGAGTTCCAGGGAACCGTCAGCCAGCAGGAAATCCTCGTTGAAGAAATCAAGAATCTGGAGGCTCAGCGCATTGCCAAAGTCAGGGAAATGGCGACTGCTGAAGGGATGCGGGAGGATGAGGTGACCTTGACGCATTTGATTGAGGTTACTTTAGGGGATGTTTCTGAGGAGCTGAAAAATTTGAAGGAAAGCCTGTCCCAGTTGGTGGAGAAAATTCGGCGCGCCAATCGAGTCAACCAGATGCTGATCAGACGCAGTCTGGACTTCATCCAACAGAGCATCGGCTGGATGATCGATTCCGCGGACATCTCAAAAGTGTACGATCTCAACGGGCGTCAGGCTCGGCAGACGAACACCAATGTGATGGTCAATAAGGTCTTCTGAAAGCGTTTCGCAGCCTTTAATGGAAGGGTGAAAGATGGCCGGTCTCTTCGATGCAATCAATGCCGCCAAACGCTCGCTGATGGTCCAGCAGTGGGCCATAATGACCAGTTCACACAATGTCTCCAACGTCAATACCCCGGGATACACGCGTCAGAGAGCCGAGCTGCAATCGTTTAAACCTCCGCTCGAAGTACCGGGTGGATTGATCGGCATGGGCGCGGACGTGGGTGAGATCACCCGCCTGCGCGACCGTTACCTCGATCGTCAGGTGCTGGCCGAGCGCGAAAACCAGGGTTTTTTGCAGTTCGAGAACACCGCGCTTTCCCAGGTGGAAACCATCCTGGGAGAGACTTCAGGGTACAGCATCAGCGGAATTTTGGACGAATTCTGGTCTTGCTGGTCGGACGTTGCTAACGAACCGGAGAATTCCTCCGTCCGCATCGCCCTGCAGCAGAAAGGCGTCCAATTGGCTCAGAGTCTCAACGATGTGCACTCTGATCTGGAAAACCAGCAGAGCGAGCTGGACTTCCAGTTGTCGGGTTACGTCGGCCAGATCAACCAGATCGCCGCCCAGATCGCTTCACTGAACGATGCGATCAGCGACCAGGTCATGCAGGGGAATACGCCGAATGACCTGATGGATCAGAGGGATCTCCTGGCGGCCGAATTGGCGCAGTACGCGGATATCGAGGTGCAGGATGAGTCCAATGGTTCGATGAGTGTTTGGCTGGGAGGGCAGATCCTGGTCTATCAGGACAGCGCACAGCAACTCTCCTTGCAGAACGTGCCCGGCACCGAGGGGAAACTGCACCAGGTGGTGTGGACGAATGGCCAGGCGGCCAACTTTCAATCAGGCCAGGTGGCCGCGCTTCTCCTGGTTCGAGATGAAGTCATTCCCGAATTGCTCTCCGGCTTGGATACGTTCGCCCTGGCCCTGGCTTCTGAGGTCAACGCTCTGCACCGCACCGGATACGGCCTGGACGGTTCTACGGGTCTGGATTTCTTCGACGCCAACACCACCGGAGCGGCTGACATCGCTCTTTCGCAGGAAGTTGCCGAGGATGAAGGGAAGATAGCCGCTTCTGCTGATGGCAGCACGGGCAACGGGGAGATCGCCCTGGCGATCTTCAATCTGCAAAATGAATTGGCAATGGAGGAAGGTACAACCACCCTGGGTGGTTACTATGCCACCCTTGCGGCCGACGTCGGTGCCCTTAAACAGGGGGCAGAAAATGAACTCATGGAGAGCGAGCTCGCTCTCCAGCAATTGGAAAGCTGGCAAACTTCGGTCGAAGGCGTTTCTTTGGATGAAGAAATGGCCAACCTGGTTCGTTACCAGCAAGCCTATACGGCCGTGGCCAAATTTCTTTCTGCAATAGATGAGATGCTGCAAGTTTTAATCGCAGTTGCGTAGCAGAGGCGAGTTATTGATCGAATTCCTGAAACGGGCCATGACCTGTAATTCCTGGAGGGGATACCTATGATGGCGAATAACGCAATAAAAACCGTTCTGATCGTGGATGATGAGGAAAGCGTACGGGAGATCGTGACGGAGATGATTGGCGAGATGGGCTACGACGTCAAAAGTGCTGAGAGCGGTGAAGCGGCTCTCGATCTGATGTCAAAGGTTAATTTTGATCTGGTCATCTCTGACGTCAAAATGGATGGCATGGATGGCCTTTCTTTAGCACAACGCCTGCGCGAGAAATTCCCCAAGCTTCCATTGGCCCTGATGACAGCCTACCCCAGCGACAGTGTTCATAGCATGGTCCGGGAAAAATTGGTGGATTTTCTTTTGCTTAAACCCTTTCAGATAGATGAGCTCCAGGGCATGGTATTAAATCTTACCAGTTGAAATATTTGCATATAAGAACAATAATGTGATCTGGAAGTCTTGAATAACATTTTGACCACAAGGTATGATCGGAGGAAAAGATGCAGCGCGTGACCAATAGCATGTTAGTCTCTGACTTGATCAGAACGCTGAATGAGAGGATGAGGTCACTGGGCGATCTTCAGAATCAGGTTACGACGGGCAAAAAAGTCTTCTATGCTTCGGATGATCCCGCCGCCGCCGGCATGATTTTGCAATTGCGGAACTGCTTGAGACAAAATGAGCAATTCCAGGAGAACTCCGATAATGCCATTGCCTGGTTGACTTCAACAGAAACGACTCTTCAGCAGCTTAATGATATTCTGACGCAGGTTCGCGAGGATGCAGTGCAGGGGAGCAACGGTGCACTTTCTCCTGAAGCCATGATGGCTTTGGCTGAGGAAGTCAATGCCTATTTGGATAATGTTTTCGCCCTGTCGAATGAGGATTATGCCGGTAAATCCCTCTTCGCCGGCACAAATACGAAGGAGGCGGCTTTCACGGATGTGCGCGATCCGGCAACAGGTTGGATAACAGCCGTGACGGCCAATCCAGCCGGGACGGCCGGAGTGATGATGCGCCAGGTCGGCACGTCGGAATCCATGCAGATCAACATCGCCGGAGAGGATTTGTTTCAACCAAACGGCGCCGGAAGTGATGAGGACTTGTTCCAGGTTCTGATCAATCTGCGCGACGCCCTGGCATCCGGAGATCCGGACATGGTCGGTGAAGCGATTCCCCAGATTGATCTGGTCAAGGACAACGTGTCCGACTTTACCTCTCTGGTGGGCTCCAAAGTCACCCGGCTGACGAGCATCCAAGAAAAGCTGCTCTTTCAGGAGACGAATTTGACTTCACAACTCTCAGAGCAGGAGGACGCTGACCTGGTGGAGCTTATGACCGAGATGACCCTGGAGGAAAACGCCTACCAGGTGGCTTTGAACGTCGGATCAATGATCATCCAGCCAAGTCTGGCGGACTTCATCTAATGCTGGGATCAACGATATTTTAAATAGTAAACGCTACGTCTTACTGAATATCATCTGATAAGCGGATTCGATTATACATGAATGATCGGAGGGGCGGACAATCAGAACCGGGGAAGTCCACGATCTGCCAGTTAGCTCGCATGGGCGACCTGGTGCAGATGTTACCGCTGATTTCGGCACTCTCCCAAGTCGGTTCTTTGAAACTGATCTGTGATGCGGACGTTTTGGATTGGGCCGAACAGCTCCCCCAGATAGACGAAATCATTCCGGTGAATACCCGCCGGATGCGTCAGAGTACCCACGGTGAATTATCGCTCCCCCAGGTTCTTCGGGAATTGGATATAAGCGTTGAAAAGGTCAGCCATTTCACGGATCAAGCGTTCTATGCTCTGAATGACCACCCCGTCTGCGATGCCCTCGCCGCGCTGGTCTGCCATGAAAACCAGAGCTTGTGGGTCAATCCGCGCCTCGTTCTCCTGCGCTCTTATGTGCGAATGATTGCAGCTGAGCATCGCTGGAACCGGATTCACTTATCCGACTTATGGGCCTCGCTGGCTTTCCCGGAGAAGCCGGATCGGAACGTCAACGTACCAGCAAAAGCGGCCGGGAGGCAGTTTGCCAAATCAGTAGTGGAACCTCTGCATCAATCGGGAGTACGGCGAATCTGGGCGTTCATTCTGGGATCCGGGGGGAAATATCGCCGCATAGCCCCGGAAGATTTTTCTGCCTATTGGAATCACATTGCAGAAAATAGTCATATCGGTTTGGTCTTGATCGGAGGTAGAGGTGAGGAGGAACTGGCCCGGCGGTTTCTTCAAAGTGTTGATCCCCGCAGAAATGACGTGATCAATTTGGTCGGTGTCTGTTCGCCTGAAGAATTGTTGGGTCTGTTTGCTGAAGTTGATCTCGTTGTGGGTGTGGATACCGGACCGTTGCACTGGGCGGCGGCCGTAGGGACCAGGGTGTTGGGGATGTACTTCGCAGAAGCGGGATTTTACGATACGGGCCCCTACGGACAGGGACATTTTGTGCTGGTCCCTGATTGCCCGGAATACCCCTGTCATCCGGTAGTGGCCGAGAAGTGCGATTATAAGTGTCGGCGACCCTTCGAAGATCACCGGGCGATAGCGGAGCTGTTGAAGGTGATCAACGATGAACTATGGCCTGAGGAATACAGCGTCCCCACCGGACTTCATCTCCATCGCTCGTCTCTGACGGCGCAGGGCAACCGCTACGAGGTGGTTGGCGGCAAGGCGAATGATCCGGAAAAAGATTATTTTGCCGATTTCGTGTGGAAGGTCTTCGCTGAATTCGATGAAACTACTACGAAATTAGCGGGAATTGAAGGTCGGTATAACGACTCCGGGAGATCCTTCCAGGGGGGTGGAATTCCCCGAGGCACAGAAAATCAGCGGGACAACTTCGAGAGACTGTTTAATCGCTGGCTGGGTGAAATTTGGAAGCTTCCGCTGCCGAAAGCAATATCCTCTACCGCCGAGTTCGAGACTAAAGAGAGCGCTGCCGGATATTTGTGCGCTCAGAAAGAATCCCTTCATCAAGTTGATAAGAATAAGTCGGAATTCGATCTACAGAAATGCGAATCCTGCTTGTAAACGATCCCTACTTTCTCGCCAGTTTGAGACGGCTGGGACATGAAGTCTTCTTCGCCAGCCCGGCTCCAGAAGCGGACCTACACCTTGATGCTACGCCGGTTCAGATCGAAGAGATCGTCAAGGCGTGTTCGTTCAATCCCGATTTCATCCTCATTTCGGATTCGATTGACGTCCGGCCGGCACTATTAGGACTCGAAAACGTGAAGATCCCCAAGGTCTTCTACGGAATAGATTCACCCCTGAACGAATTCTGGCAGTTTAATTATGTCCAGGCGTTCGACCTCGCTTTTCTGGATCAAGCCGCGCCGGTCAGAAAGCTCCGAATGGATTATCCGGATAAGAGCAACCGGTTTCATTGGCTTCCCCTGGCGGCCGATCCTCTGATTTACCGTAAACTCGATCTTTCCAAAAAATACGATATTACGTTCGTCGGCTCAATCCACGAGCAACTTCGCCCTAAACGCACCTGGTTGTTGAAAACCCTGCAAAATCATTTCAAGTTGAACGTTTTCGACGGGGATGGCAAGCGTTCTTTGCCGCCCAAAAAAGTCGTCAGACTATTCAATCAGTCCAAAGTTGTATTAAATGAGAATCTTTTCCCCGGGTTGAATCTGCGTACTTTTGAAGCTTTGGCCTGCGGTGTTTGTCTCCTCACGGAGAGCAGCGACGCCAGTTGGCAGTCTTTCTTTAAGGATTGGGAACATCTGGTGACTTATGATCCCGTCAGCTTGGTCCATAGGGCAGAGAAACTCCTGAAAGACGAAGAATTACGTGAGGGTATCGCTGAAAAGGGAAGAGCTCTCGTGCTGGAGAAGCATACGATTGACCGCCGCGCTGAAGAACTTCTCAAGATTGTCGCCGAGTCCCTACCGCAGATACAGGCTGCGACCGCGGATAAAATCCGTTTATACCATTTGGGCTGTGCTTTCATCCAACAGGCAAATCGCTGGCCCCGCCAGCCGGTGGGGGCTTTGAAGAGCGAGGGGATTCGGCTGCTGATGTCCCTGGCGAAAAATCGCTGCGAATTAGCCGAAATTCATTTCGAATTAGCCGCTCAAGCGCTACAAGAAAATCGCCCTGAGCAAGCCAGAGATTCTTTAGAGCGGGCGCTGGAAATTGACGCCTCGCACCTGAGGTCGCACTGGGCGTTTTTCTGGTGTCTGCGGGAAAGTGGCGATTCTAAGATGGCTGTTCAAGAGCTCGAGCGACTTTGTCACCATCTGGGTCTGGAAGAAACAGATCGTATTCGGTTCGCGAAAATCGGCACCGGATCCGTCTTGACCGCGTCAGACTATCTTTTTTTGGGACAAATCCTGGAAAAGGCCGGTTGGCTCCTGGAACCGGGAGTTGACCGCTCCATCGGCCATCCCTGTCGCTGGAACGCGTTTGATGCCTACCAGAAAGCCATTGCCCTGGACCCCAAACTGTGGTCAGCCTACCTGCACTGCGCGCGGGTCCTTGAGCACCACGGATCGCCCGAGTTCGCCGTGGTTTTAATGCAGAGGGCTGTTGAATTACGTCCCTGGGAATTCAGCCTGCGCTTGAAATTGGGTTATCTCTTACTGCGCTCTTATCGTCGGGAAGAGGGCCTGGAGCAGTTAGTCAAGTACCTGGTGAATTCCACCGACCCGGATAAATGGGAAAGAGTTGAAAAGCTGTCTGTTTCGGAGAGTGAATGTCAGCATATTCTGGATGCTGTCTGGGAGCACTGTCGAAAATCAGGGGATGCGGATGGGCAGAGCGAATTATCCTCTGAGGTTCGCAGGCGAACTTTGCAGCGAGTTTCGCGCCGCGATTCTATAATTTCCCGGAATAAATTTGAAAAAGCTATTTAGGCTCTAATCTGTCCTCTGTTTTAAATCTATGAATGGGAAGTTGTCCATGACTGCAAACCATCTGGAAGCTAATCTGAAGCGCATCGCCCTCCGGGATAAGGCGCTGGCGGATTTGCTGGAAGCAGCCTACAGCCCGGATTATCCTGAGATCCGAGCTTCAAAAGACGGCTCGCCGATTCCGGTCGTTGCGAGGAAAAGCCTTCACAGCACCTATGATCCGATTGGGGAGGCGCGAAAATGGGTGGAATCACTGAACTTGAAGACGGATCAGCAGGAACGATACGTATTGGGTGGGGTGGGTTTCGCTTATCATCTCCAGGAGCTGTTGAAAACTATTTCGGCGGATCGCATCGTGGTCGTAGAGAAGGATGCCGCGCTCCTGGCCGCCGCCCTGGCTTACCGTCCCCCGGAAACGTTCCCCGAGGGATTGCGATTTATCGTCGGGGAAGACCCGGTGAGTGCCTATCAGAAATTATGCGACTTGCGATCTTCCGATACGGAGGAGGGTGTGTTTCTGCCACATCCCGCCTCCACCCATGTATACCCTGATTATTACTTAACGATCGGGGGAATGCTGCGAGCCCGAAAGATCGCTTCACGGGGTGGTTTTAAAATACTGTTGGTATCCCCTCTATATGGGGGGTCTCTGCCGGTTGTGGGTTACGTTCAGCGCGCCTTGACCGCTTTAGGCCACCGCTGTGAAGTGTTGGACAACAGCGTCTTCTATCCCGGTATGAAGCATTTGCTGGAATTGACTTCCAACCGCAATCATATGGCCCAACTGGAAGCGGGAATGACGACGCTTCTGGCCGAATCCGTCACCGCCCGGGCTCTGGAAATTCGTGCCGACCTGATCCTCGGAATCGCACAATCCCCGATTACGACCGAAGTCCTGAAAGAGCTTAAAAACGCCGACATCAAAACCGCCTTCTGGTTCGTCGAGGACGGAGCCACGCTGCCTTATTGGAAAGCCGTTGCGCCCTACTACGACCAGTTCTTCGTGATTCAAAAAGGGGATTTTCTTTCGCAACTCAAGGAAGTGGGCTGTTCAAATCCTTATTATCTCCCCCTGGCCGCCGATCCAAAGGTTCACAGGCCGGTGGAGCTTACGGCCGAGGAACGGGAAGAGTTCGGCAGCGATCTGTCCCACGTGGGAGCGGGCTACCATAACCGCAGGGAATTTTTCGCCGGGCTTCTCGATTTCAATCTGAAAATCTGGGGCAGCGACTGGGAAGATGCAGCCGCCCTTTCGCACGTGATTCAGCGCAACGGAGAGCGCGTTTCAACTGAAGAGGCGGTAAAAATCTTCAACGCTACGCGCCTCAATGTCAACTTGCACTCCTCCACTTTTCATTCCGGCGTCAATCCCTTCGGGGATTTCTTAAATCCACGGACCTATGAGATCGCTTCCTGCGGAGCCTTTCAATTGGTTGATGAGCGGCAATATATGGCCGAAAACTTTGTAATAGATGGAGAAATTGTGACTTTCTCGTCCCTGCAGGAGATGCGGGATAAAGCCAGGGAATATCTGGACAAACCCGAGAAGTGCAGGGAGATCGCAGGCGCAGCCCGGCGGAGAGTGATAGCCCAGCATACCTACGAGCACAGAATGCTGGAGCTGCTCGGCGTCATCGCCGGTCGGGATCCCGAGTGGAAACCCTCGAGTGGCGGATTGCCCACAGCCGAGGAAATTATTCGGGAGGCCGGTTCCGACAGCGAATTGGCTGAGGTCATGCAGCGTTTTGTCGGAAAGGGGCCGCTCACGCTGGAAGGCGTCGCTGAAGAGATAGAGAGGGGAAAGGGTGAACTGTCCCGCACCGAAGCGATGATCCTGTTATTGAACGAGTTTCGCCGCTGGGGTATCGAGAAGGGTGTGATGTGAATGAGAGGAGCACGCTTTTAATCGCCCTCGCCAGAATCGGCGACCTGGTGCAATGCTTTCCGGCGATTTCCGATCTGAGCCGGAAAGCAGACGACAACCCCGTGGATTTGATGGTGCAGAATGAGCTGGTGCCGGTGGCCAAACTTCATCCGCGGGCAGGTCGCATTATTTCCTTCGATGGTGATGCTTTCATCAGCGCCCTGCGCTCCGAAAAGGGCTGGGTAACTGAAGGATTGTCCCGTGCAGATAAAGTCTTGAAGAAAATTGAAGAATTGAATCCCGAGTTGATCGTTAATCTGACGCATACGGCCCTTTCGGGCGTGATTTGTGGATTGATCAAGAATGCCACCGTGCGGGGGCGATCCTGTCATCTGCATACCGGTTCCATCTTAAATGGAGATTGGGCGCGCTACTTCTTCACGCTTCTTCAGTCGAGGTCATGTAACGCCGTGAATATAGTTGATATAAACAGGGAAATATCCGGAGGGATTAGCGGGCCTGTAGATCTGCCACAGATCCCCGGTGATGCTTTGGATTTCGCTCGTCAGATTTTGGGAGATCTGCGCGGAAAACACAAAATCGCCCTGGCGATCGGCGCGCATCATCCCCTGCGTCGCTGGCCTCCGGAGCGCTGGGCCAGGACTGCCGGATTGATCGTGAAGAGATACGACGCTGATTTTGTTCTTCTGGGTGGCTCGATGGAGAGGGAACTTGCCGCAACTATCGAGAAAACATTGCCGGATCGCTGCCTGAACCTCTGTGGAGTGACCGATCCTGTCCAGCTTTTTGCCGTGATCGAACAATGCGATCTGCTGATCGGACACGATTCCGGCCCCCTGCACATAGCTGCGGCATTGGGTAAACCCTGCTTGGGAATCTACCTGGCCATGGCTTCAACCTGGGAAACCGCCCCTTATCGAGAAGGCGCAGTTTCATTCGAGCCGGACCTCCCCTGTCACCCCTGCAGAGAAGAGGGGGGCTGTACCGAACCTCGATGTCATGAGACCATTTCAGCGGAGGCTGTCGCCGATGCCTCCTCGCGTCTGCTGGCCGGCGAGCAGCCCGCGAATTATCCCGGCTGCATTGTTCGGATTTCGACTTTTAACGGGAGTGGCCGGCTGACCCTCGCCGGGGATCAAAGGCGAGGCGATGAGCTTCGCCGTTTCTGGGGTGGATTGTTGAAACATTTTTTGACTTACACGACGTTGATAGATGCTGCAAATCCGTCATTTAGTGTCAATGATGAATTTCTGGCGAATATTGAGGAGAAGCTCCAACGGATGAGCAATACCATTTTGGGGTTGATTCGGCAGACGATAGCTGCAGCAAAAGATCCGGCCGTAAGGCTCTCACGAGTGGGAACTGCCGGGAGCGCTTTTATTGATCCGCTCGCCAGGGAGCTCCCCACCTTGATTGCTTCGTATCCCGAATTCCGGCCGCTTTTTGAACTATACCGCATGGATTGTCTGGGCAGCGATGAAGTATCCTACGGGTTGAATAAAGAGAGAGTCTTAGCCGCGCAGGATAAACTCTTACGCCGGATCGTTACAATACGTCGCGCCTGTCAGATGGATCAAACGCAGAAGATTGCCATAATGAAAAGGCATGATAATCATTTGCCTTCGACTGAGAGACGAGCAACGCCGCTTTGTAGCTGAGAAATCTTGAGATGAACAAACCGGTCAAAAAAATCCTGGTGATTAATCTTACGCGGATGGGAGACATTCTGCAATCCACGCCTCTGTTGCAGGCTTTAAAGTTCAAATATCCCGATGCTTCAATCGCCTATCTGGTCGTTACCGGTTTCGCGGAGATTTGCCAGTATATCCCCGAGATTGATCGCATCATTCCCTTCGATTTCAATGCAGCCGTCGCCGTGTCAAAAGAGGCAGTTCGCTATCTGCCCCGACGTTTGAGCGAGCTGCGATCCTTTGTCAGCTCCCTGCGCGGCGAAAAATTTGATATGGTGATCAACCTTTCCCATTCCCGCATTTCGGCGCTTATGGCGTTGTTGATTGGCGTCCAACACACTCGGGGTTTGACTCTGAATTCAGAAGGTTACCGCCTGATTCGCCACCCCTGGGGTCGGTATTTCTTCATCGCCAACCTGAACCGTAATTATAACCGTTTTAACCTGGTGGACGTTAACCAGGGTTTTGCCCTGAACAGCGGCGAATTCGATTCCAATGATGAACCCGATCAGAAGCCGTTCGGCCGTTGGCACCTGAGCTTCAAGTTAACTCCGCAGGCGAAAGCGGCTGCGGATAAAATAATGGCAAACTGGCCAGAAAGAAATGCCCCTCTAAAAATCGGATTTCAGCCCGGGGCTTCGCTTTCCTGCAAGCGCTGGCCGGCCGATTCATTCCGTGCTCTCGGCCGGCTTCTGCGAGATTCCCTGGGTGCCGGGATCGTGGTCTTCGGGACGCAAAAGGAAGCCGATCTGGCGCAGGCAGTCTGCCAACCCTTCGGCGATGCCGCGCTCAACCTGGCGGGAAAGACCGATATTGGAGCCCTGGGGGCGGTGCTCAGTCGGATGGATCTTCTTATTACCAACGATACGGGAACTCAGCACCTGGCCGCGGCGGTGGGAACGCCCGTGCTCTCGCTCTGCTTTGGCAGTGCGCTTTCGCACGAGACAGGGCCCTATGGTAAAGGGCACGTCATCGTCGAATCTTCGCTTCCCTGCTATCCATGCAGCTTTCACGTGGAATGCAATCGTTTCCGCTGCCAGGAGCAGGTAACGCCTGAAGTGGTCTTCCATGTCGCCAAAATGATGCTCACCAACGCGCCAAATCGCGACGCGGTCATAGCCGCTGCGGAGGAGAAATTCAAGAACGTGTTGGTATGGCGGACTGATTTCGATTCGGACGGTTTCTGGATACTCCGGCCCGTAATTCGGCGCCCCTTAAAAACCGCAGACTTCGTCAATCTTTGCGGCAGGGAAACCTGGAGAAAAATTTTGACGGTTCCCGAAGCTGAATTCGATCTCTCTTGTGATTCGAATTTATTGGGGGCTCTACTCCAAGATTATCTGCCGCCGAACCGGCCGGGATTTCGTTCCGAAGTGGAGGAAACCCGCCGCGCACTGCAACGCCTCGCCGAATTGGCTCAAGCTGGGGTGGCTTGCTGCCGCATCCTGCTGGAAACCGCTTCTTCATCCGGCGAAAACATCGAGGCGATCGCATCTGCGGGTAAAAAAATCGAAGAGATTGATAAGGAAATCACCATCACGGGGTTCAGACTGCCCGCAGTCAATCATCTCGTGCTGGATTTCAATTTCGTTAAGCAGAACCTGGAGGGAAAGGGTATCGTAAGACTTGCCCAAAGTACAAGCGTACTCTATTCCAGGCTTCACCTGATCGCCACAAAGTTCAATATCATGCTGGAAAGCTGGCCGGCGCTCTTTCGGGAACTGGGATGGATCGAATCCGATGCGGTTCTACGTGATGCGCCGCTGCCGGCTGATCTAAACGCTGTAAGAACCGAACCTGACTCAGGGAGGTTTGATCAGTCCGTTGCATTGGAGTATAATCAACTCTAAAGCAATAGTTGCGTTCAGTTCTATTTAAAAGAGGATCGCCTTGTCTGGCATTGAAACGCACGGTTTGAAGTCCAAACAGGAACGCTGCATTCTGGTCATTGATGCGGGCTATTTCCTGACCCGGGAGGTCGTCCGCGCTCTGCAGGCTGAAGGGCACAGGAGCATCGTGGTTCCCCTGCGCATGCCCACTTCCGAAGCCCTTTCCGACCCTGATCTGTTCACCCATTTTCTGCATAACGTCATCGCTGCAACCGAGCGTGAACGTCCCCAGGCTCTGTTCACCATCAATCACCTGGGCTTCGATGCTGAAGGCCGGTTGACCGAACTCTTAGAGACGCTGGAACTGCCTGGTCTGGTCTGGTATGTGGACAGCCCTCGTTATATTTTCCTGGATCATAAGGCCAACGTGTCGGATAATATCGGGATATTCTTGTGGGATAAAAGCTATGAATCCTGGATGCGTGAAATAGGCTTTGATAAAATCGAAACGTTACCACTGGCTACAGATCCGGAAATCTTCTGCGACGCTGGTAATGGCAATGGTGAACGGCCACCCCTTCCCGCAGATGGATCTCATTTGTCTGTTGGTCGTTCAGATGATGGTGATTCGCTGATTTTCGTCGGTGATTCCATGGCTTTCGCCGTTGACAAGGCCTTCAGTAAAATACCCCCGCATCTAAGCCCAAAGTTCGCCAGCGGATCGAACGCACTGATTGACGAGTTGGCCCATCGCTTCTGTGAGACGGCGACGATGAACGCCTTCAACGGGCGCACGTTGCCCTGGGATATACTGGAGGGTTTATTAGAGAATTTGCCTCAAGAAAATAATCACGAATTCAGCCGGCCCGGATGGAGTGAAAACTCGCCCCGGTCTCATCAGGGCATGACTCAGCAGGAGAGGTTAAACCTGGAATCCGCTCTGGTGCTCATGGCCACTCGTCTTTTCAGAAATCGCTTTGTCGAGAAAGTCGCTGCGGCTGTCGGTTCGGAGCGAATGGTCATTTATGGAGATTCGGATTGGAATCGAGTGGTGAACGGATCTGCTCGAATTCGTCCGCCGGTTGATTACTATCGAGACCTCCCCAGAGTTTACAGGGAAGCTGGGGCTGTGCTCAACGTAACGGGTTTGCAGATGCCGTTTGCCTTGAATCAGCGCTGTTATGACGTACCTGCATCGGGAGGCTTCCTGTTAACGGATGCTCAGGAAGCCCTGCACGAACAGTTTGAACCGGATCGGGAAATCGTTTTCTTCCATTCCGAGGAGGAATTGCTGGATAAGTGGGCTTACTATAACAGCAATCCCTCCCAGCGGTGGCAGGTCATCGAAAGGGGACGCCGTAGAGTGCTGCAGGAACATACCTACCGAAATCGCATCCGCAAGTTGCTGAAGGTCTTAGATCAATGGTTCAATCAGTAATAATAAGCGTAGAAAATACACGTTGGAGGACTCATGGAAATTCACCTTAACAACCGGACAGAGGAAGTTCAAACGGAGGGAATTCAGTTCTTCGGGCAGTTGATGGAGAAGCTGTCACAGAAAGCGGCTGATGAGGGAGCAGCCGTGCTCTCCGTGAAATTGAACGGTGAAGACATCACCGGGAAGGATCGCAGCCACTTAGAAGAGATGTCGGTTGACGACATTCAACAGTTGGAAGTTCAAACCGGCAATCCGAAAGATCTCGCCCGGACGACGCTTTATAGCATTGCAGAATTTTTGGAGAAATTACTGAAAGAACTGCAGGATACTTCGGAGCTCTTCCGATTGGAAAATCAGGAGCGTTCCAGCCAGTCCTTTCTGCGTTGCCTGGACGGAATGCAGGTTTTCATGCATACCTTGGAGACCTGCCGCAGGTTGCTGGGTATTAGTTTCGAATTGCTGATTGTTCCCGGCGAAAATGGGCAGGATGAAATTACCGTGGGCGAAAGCCGTAGGAAGCTCTTCTCAGTATTAGATAACATGATTGATGCCCAGACGGATCAGGATTGGGTGCTGATGGCTGATATGCTGCAGTATGAACTTATCCCGGTATTGGAGGACTGGCGAAGAATCATCCCGGCTATCCTGGAGAAAACTGCCGACGAAGAGACGGTGGCAGTACAGCCAGATTTGGCTGAAGCCTGATCGCGGCGTATATTTGAAACAGGTGAATAACGGTGAAATTGAAAACCCTTACGAGATTGAATGAGAATGATCCCGTTGCCGGCGAGGAGGGATCGGCAAACGGCCATGATCTGGTCGAAGAGCTGGTGGATTGCAATCAGCGATTGGGCATTTGCATAGAGAAAGGTGACTGGGATAATGCCGCTCAGGAAGTTGATAAGAGGAATAAGCTCTTAAGCGATCTGCCCTCAGCGCTAAGTAAACTCGAGCGGGAATGTTCTGCAGAAGAATTGCTCGCCGGTAAAAGACGGATTAGATGGATGTTGGAAGATCTGCAGGCGACCAACGAGCGGTTTTTAAAAAGCGTGGACGGGAGCATCTCATCATTGCGCAAAAGAATCAAGGAAATAAAAAAGGGTCGCAGGATGCTGGGACTTTACAGGCGGCCTCATCCTGAACATCCTCGCTTCCTGAACCGTTTCGGTTGATGCCCTTCAAATCCCAGTGCACCTCCTTTCAACCTTAAGTTGACGCGTCTCTTAAGGTTGGCCACCTCCGTGCCGATATAAGTGTTGCACAGGGGTGGACTCTGATACCTTTTGAAAGGAGGTGTAAGGGATGAGTACGCGTATCAACAATAACGTCCTGGCACTAACGGCTCAGCGCAATATCTGGGAGACCCAGGGTGCGCTGGATCAGGCGGTAACCCGCCTCTCGTCAGGACTGAGGATCAACCATTCTTGGGATGACCCCGCGGGCTTGGCAATTTCAGAACGCTTCCGTGCGCAGATCGCTTCGATGGAAGAAGCGGAGCGGAACGCAAATGCCAACATCAATCTGATGCAGACCGCAGAGGGTGCCCTGGCTGTCATCGATGAAAAGCTGACTCGAATGAGGGCGCTGGCGGTTGAAGCCTCGAACGGCTCGCTGTTAGCGACCGATCGGTCAGCGTTGAACGTGGAATTCCAGCAGTTGAAGTCGGAAGTTACCCGAATCGCCGAGGTGACCAACTACAATGGACTGCATTTGCTGGACGGCACCTATTCCAGTGGTGGTATTAAGTTCCACATCGGTACGTATAATGTCCAGAATCAGGACTACTATCACGTGACCTTCAACACTATGACGTCTTCGGCCTTGGGACTGAGCAACCTGACTCTCACGAACACGGCCAATGCACAGGCGGCCATAGGAACAATTGATACGGCGATCGAATCGAAGGACACGGAACGTACCAGACTCGGTGCCTATGTGGAAAGGCTGCAGGGAACCATTGAACAATTGATGGTTGCCCGCGAGAATGCAAACGCATCTGAGTCGCAGATTCGCGACGCGGATGTCGCAGCTGAAATGTCCGATTTCATCAGGTCGCAAATCTTGATGCAAACCGGCGTGTCCATGCTGGCGCAGGCAAACATGGTGCCGCAGATTGTAGCCGGCATAATTGGGTAAAAACTCCGGTGATCACCGGTAAACACTGAGATACCATCAGAGTCCCGAAAAAGCTTTCCCGATTATATTTGGGAAATTCCAGAATTAAATAGGGGATCCCCAGCGCTGGGGATCCCCCACCCCTGGTCGCAATGAGAGGTAAAAATGCCAACCGCACAAGTTACCGGACTGTCGTCGGGGATTGACTGGCAGGAGACCATTAGCTTGATTATGGAAGTGGAAAGCCAGCCCATGGTGATGCTGGAGGAGCGCAAGGATACCTACCAGCAAAAACTCGAAGCCTGGCAGGAAATCAACTCAAAACTCCTCTCGCTCAAATCGACCATGGAGTCGATGAACGAGATGAATGAGTTGCTCAAAAAAGCAGTTAGTTCCACCGATACGACGGTAGCTACCGCCTCAGCTACCTCGGAGGCAATTACGGGAAGTTATACCGTCGAGGTGAACCAACTGGCCTTGAGCGATAAGCAAACTCACGAAGGTTTTGTTGATGAAAATAGTACCGCCGTACACGATGGTCCGGGTGATGCTACTTTTAGCTACGACTACGCCGGGGAGTCCTACTCGATCACGGTTGCGGCCGGAACCACGCTGGCAGGGTTGGCCGCGGCGATCAATAACGACATTGATAATCCCGGTGTAACTGCCACTATACTAAACGATGGTAGCGGTACAAGCACCGCCTATCACCTGGTTTTAACTGGTGAGACCGGCGCAAGCAATGCAATTGAAAACATCAGCAGCACATTAGATAATTTCTCAAGCGTTTTCACCGAAACGCAGACCGCTCAGGACGCCCAGATCAGGGTGGACGGCTATCCGCCGGATCCGGACTGGATTCTGAGTTCGACCAACGAAATAACCGAGGTCATATCGGGTGTGACGCTGAATCTGATCAGCGCCAATCCAGGTGAGACTATCACCATCAGCGTCACGAATGACACCGATGCCGCCAAGGATAAAATCCAGGAATTCGTAGATGCCTATAATGAGGTCATTGCGCTCATTAATCTAAAGACTAAATATGATGCTGAGACGGAAACCGCCGGAATACTTTTTGGCGATAGTTCGGTCATCAGTATTAAGAACGATCTTCAGACCATTATTTCCTCGGCGATACCCGGTCAACTGAGTAATGCTCCTTATTCGAACCTCTCGGCGATCGGTATAGAATCAGGTTCCGGGGGAATGCTGAGCGTTGACGACTCTAAACTCAGCGATGCATTGGAGGACAATTTCACCGAAGTCGGCGAACTGTTCGCCTTGCAGACGACCTCCACCAGTAATAATCTATCATACTTTTACAGCACTTCGGAAACGCTGGGCGGCGTCTATAACATCGTCGCCAACTACGATGCGAGTGGGCAACTGACCAGTGCGACTATTAATGGCAACGAAGCGCAGATTGACGGAGATTATATCATCGGTATGGACGGGAATCCAGAAGCCGGTTTACGGATTCTGTTCACCGATCCAGGAAACGGTCCCGGCTCGATCAGCGCCGAAGTGAGATTCATCACGGGCGCAGCCGTCCAGGTCGAGAATCGAGTGGAATTCCTGACGGATCCCGTTGATGGGACGGTGCATTACGCCCAGGAAGGGATCCAGGATACCATTGATAATATTGAAGAACAGATTGAGAGATGGGAAGAAAGACTGGCTAAAAAGCAGGAGCAGCTCGAGGCGCAATTTCTGCAGATGGAGATCCTCGTAGGCCAGCTCCAGACTCAGGGAAATTTTATATCGGCTATGCTGTCCGGCATGTAGTGTCCAGTGCAGGAAAGGGGTGTCCAATGAGTTGGTTTAATCCTTATGAAACGTATAATCAAGTCCAGGTCGAGACTTCCGATCAGAAAAAACTGATCCTGATGGTCTACGATGCGGCCACGCGTTTTTGCCGAGAAGCGCGTGAGGCGATCACCAGCGGCAACGTCAAGAACAAGGGAATTGCCATCCAGAAAGCGTACGATGCCATCGCCGAATTGCGCAAATCACTGGATATGGATCGGGGCAGAGAGGTGGCGGAAAGCCTGAACAAGCTGTACGCCTTCCTGGGCCACCAACTGACGCTGGCTAACCTGAACAATGACACAGAAGTACTGGATAGCGTGATCACGGTGTTGACCGATATGCGCGGAACCTGGATTGAAGCATTTCAAAAGGAATCAGGCGCCGTCGATTAGAAAAACCTTGATTTCAACAAAAAATCTGATTATATTAATTTATAATTATATCAATAATTAACCGGCGTGTTCTTATGACCAATGTAAAAGGGATATCCCCGGAAGCAGCGGTTGGAAAGGTTGACCGAAGACAACCGGCCACCCCCCCTACCCCAGAGGAATCCAAGCGCGAAAAGAGCGGCGTTGAATCCATCCCGAAAGATGAAATCCATGTGGATAAGGAACGCCGCGATGAGGCTCGGCTGGTGGATAACGCCCGACTCTTACTCGATGAACTACCCGAAGTCCGTAGCGATAAGGTTGAGCTGGCCAAGCGCCGTCTGGAGGCCGGGTACTATGATAGGCCTGAGGTGCTGGGAAAAACGGCAGGCAAGATTCTGGACAGTGAATCGCAGGAGAAGGCAATCCCGATCAAGGTCGAAGACGATGCCGGGAGAAAAACCACATCTGGCAACTTGCGAGAGGGTGAGAGAGCGGAGCAGATCCGCCGCCGTCTCGGCAGCGGTTACTACGAGCAGGCTGAAATTTTAGATGAAACCGCCCGGCGTATATTGAAGAAAAACAC
>CAZHMN010000034.1:8999-29778 GCA_964533705.1 uncultured bacterium | reverse complement strand
TATAACTAAAACCTATCCCCTTAAGAATGTTTATAGCAATATTATCGTAGGAATCAATAATGTGATTCTCCCATTGTAGACCAAAGAAGAAAATAAGCCGAAAGCAAAGAGCGATAATGAAAACAAATAAGTAATACGTCTTAGATGGTGAATGATTAATTATCGCATTACTTTCCATTTAAATACTCCTATATCATTATTGCATATTCACCAAGAGATACCCTGCGCACGGACCTGGCCGTCATGCGATAGGCTCCGTTCCAATTCTATTACCTCCTTGGCAGTGAGATCGAATGAATCCAGATTCACGCCGCTCTGCCCCACAACCAGTACCTGCGCAAATCCGATCAACTCATCCAGATTTGAGGTGATGAGCTTTTCGATGTGAGGAATCTCCTGCTCAACATACTGGCGGTTGGCGCCGAAAATTTGTGACATCTGAACGTTTGCGTCATAAATCCGCACGGGAAAACCTCTCCCCAATAGATGCTCGACCAGGAGCACTAACGGGCTCTCCCTCAAATCGTCCGTCCCCGGCTTGAAAGCCAATCCGATGACGCCGACCGGCCGGCGGCCTCCCCGGGTGATCATTCGTAAAGCCGCTTCGAGGTGGGCCGCATTGCTGGGAATCAGCGAACTGAGTACGGGCACTTCCTGATCGACGGTGCGAGCGAAGTAGTTCAAGGCGCGCACGTCCTTGGGTAAGCAGGATCCTCCAAAAGCGAAGCCAGGTTTTAAATAGGCACGAGAAATGTTTAACTTATCATCCTGACAGAAGATATCCATCAAAAGATGCGAATCAACTCCGGCCTCCTTGCAGAGTCGGCCGATTTCGTTGGCAAAACATATTTTCAGAGCGTGGTAGGCATTGGAAGCGTATTTTATCATTTCGGCGGCTTCAATCGGCACTTTGAGCAAAGGCGCGTCAATGGATTCGTAAATCCCACCCAGCGTATCGGCTGACTTTTCGTCCAGGGCACCGATGACGGTATAGGGTGGATGGTGAAAGTCGTAAACCGACGACCCCTCGCGCAGAAATTCCGGATTGATGCAGAGTCCGAAATCCGTGCCCGCTTTCTTTCCGGAATTCTCCTCGAGAACCGGCAGAACCTGGCTGCGTATTGATCCGGGCAGCATGGTGGAACGAACGACTACAACATGGTAATCTCCTCTCCGCCCCAACGCCTTTCCGATTTCGGCGCTGCATGCTCGTACGTAATCCAGATTGAGGCTGCCGTTCTCGTTGGAAGGGGTTCCCACGCAGATCAGGCTGATTTCACTGCCTTCGATCCCATCGCGGGTGGATTCTGTGGCACTTAGGCTACCCTCCGCGACCGCTTCCCGGACGATATCTCCGATTTCCTCTTCCATGATGGTGGATTTGCCCTCGTTAATCAGCCTGACTTTTTCTGGATTGACGTCAACCCCGATCACCTGGTGCCCGAGGCGGGCCAGGCAGGCTGCCGAAACGCATCCGACATATCCAAGACCGAATACCGATATATTCATCCGCTCATACTCCGTACAGGTTCAATCAAGCATTTTCAGCGATAAAAGCGTTGATACTGGCAATCGTTTTATCCCAGCTTTCCTGCCGCTCTCTGCGCAGCTCGGCGATTTCAGATTTGTAATGATCCAGATTCCCCAGCACTTCACGAACCGCCCGGACGATGTCCCCGGGCGTATTATCGACAAAGGCCGCTCCCCGGTAAAAATTTTCGCGCAGCACGCCCCAATCGGACGTAATAATGGGAATACCCCATGACATAGCCTCATAGGCTCCACGCTGCATGACGTTGTCGTTTTTGACCAAAATCATCGCCGCGTCCATTGCCTGTACCAGACCAACGTACCTGGAGCGAGGGATAAAATCAGTAAAGGTCACGTTGGCGGGAGCGCTCTTCACCATTCGACGCGGCGCATTTTTCAACGCTCCGGTGATGAAAAAACGGACTTCCGGCAGGTTGCGGCTGGCTTCGATGATTTCCTCCATGGGCTCGTCCTCAGCGAAGGTGCCGATAACCGCTATGCAGGGCTCTGCCGGGCGATCAAAGCGCTCCACCGGTTCATCACCCATGGAAAGAGCCCCCAGAACTTCGACCCTGGTTCCCCAGCCTTCGGTCAACTTGCGGTGAGATTCATTGGTCACAATGGAAAAGAGCGAAGCGCGGTAAACGTACTTCATTATGGGCAGCGACCACTTCCACTGTGGCTTGTTGAACAATCCCGAATGCGAATCAATGACGTATCGAACACCGGTGATTCGCGACAATAAGAAAAGCACCAGCGGCAGGAAGATGGGTTGGTTCATGACGAAAACCAGCCTGGGGCGTCGAACCAGCACGTATGCGACGGTGTGCAGAGTCATCAAAACGTAGCGCAAAGCCACCTTCAAGACGTTGCCCTTTCCCGCCAGATAGCCAAAGAAGACCGGCTTGGCGCCGAAGCTTTCCGCCAGCGTTTGCGAACGGGAAGTGTGGGGAAGCCAGGTTATAAAGATACTATCCGGTTTCAACATCACTGCGCTCTGGCTGCCACGGCCAACTTGTACCCGCCTGTCTGATTTTTCGAAAGTCGTTCGCTCCATAAGCTTAAAGGGTAAGAGAGAGGAAAGAATAAATACGCCAATTTCGGAAACCTGAGAGCCCATTGGTAAAGCCGGGCCGAAATGGGCGTCCGCAACAGGTAACTCCACTCCACTACCTCGAATCCTGCCTCCTTAAGTCTATCCCGCAGGCTGTTAATATCGTAAAAATGCGCCACCGAAAACTTTTCGGCGTGTTTTGCCTTTTTCGCCTGCGAGAATCCCGGATAAGTGAAGGAATCCACCGTGAGCGCCAGTTTCCCGCCGGGTTTAAGCACTCGACGCAATTCACGCAGGGCTTTCAGGTCATCTTTGAAATGCTCCAGCACGCAGATGCCCACACTGCAATCGAAAGCTGCTGATTTAATAGGCAAATCGTGAGCATCACAACGGATCGCGCCAGAGAGAAATTTAGCCAATTTTCGGGCCTGTCGCAACCTATTTTGATTGAAATCAAAGCCAACCACTGCCGCGGCGCGGGAAGTCATCCGATTTGACCAGTATCCATCCCCACAGGCTACATCCAGAAGCCGTTCTTCTCCATCTAAATCTAAATAGCGCATCAAAAGTCTGAATTCCAGCCGCCGGGATACGTTCAGGCCGTTCAAGGGAATATGAATCGCTCTTCCGAAGATCTTCAGTTCCATGCTTCTACTTTAGATTCACCGTCAGATGGCTCCCCTCCCACCTCCAGTATAACTTTAAGTCATGGCCAATATTCACTGAATAATTAGAGTTATTTACTTGAACGTCCGCCGTCGACTTGCCCGGCTCATAAAAGACATTAACGATATTCAGAGGTAGATCGCTCTGGCATTCTTCAACCAGCGTTGGGGCAGGCCGATACTTCCCTAAGGCGGGCGCAACCCATCCCTGCCATTCGGGTTCGAGCTCACCCTGATGAATGCTGGTGTTAACAGGCTCATCCGCTGAGATTGCTTGAACGATGCGATACTGATTCTTGCACCAGATAACCTGATTCTGGCTTTCGGGCTGGGCCTCCCAACCTTCATCGGCGTGGAAGAAAGCCTCGACCGTATGTCTTCCTTTTCCTTCCAGCCAATCCACCACCAGAAAAAGGAACGGTCGATCGGTGAACCAGACCAATCCCCTGCGGTGTATGACCGGCGAAGGCAGGCGGGCATAGCCGTCGTGTTCAGCGCTGAGGACAAAACCTCCATCGAAACGGAATAGACCCGTCGGTTTGGCCTGAGCACCGCGGCCAAAGCCAAAAGAACCCAGGATCTGGGAACTATTCTCCCAGTCGATCCGGATGGTGTTGTGAGCTATGGTAGAGCGCGCAAAAGCGCGGGCCTCTTCATCCACGTAACTGAAACCGCCGGGATCCACCAGAAATCTCATCTCGGGTAGGTGAACCTCAAAAGAGAGACTGTCCGCATGACCGTGGTGTGAGAGTCCGGGAAATCCGAACAGACCGGTATCAAATATCAATGTCCGGCCCCGATTATCCCGGTGAATCCGGTAACCGCCGGCACTGTAAAGTTGCTCTTTTCTAGCTATCTCCTCATTTCCAAAAAAATCGGAATCGAATCCTGCCAAAAGTAAACGGAGCTCGGGGCTATACCCCTTCTTCCGACCTTCTCCTCTGAGAATCTCTCCCAGCTCGGCGAAGGCTTTCGCCTCAGTCTCCTCCCTACTTGATCCCGCCATGCGGTCGGTATCCCCCAGAGCCAAAAATCCACCGTCATCTGATCGCAACAAGCTGGCCACAGCAGCCATCTTAGCCAACTTCTCCTGGAAAGCCTCGGAAAAGTCAAATCCGAATTTCTTCCCCAGCACCCAGGCCTTCAAGAAATTCGTTCCCGTAATCAGGTGATAATTGGTGCTGAGTTCGCCGTTCATACCGTCGTTGTAAACCTGCTGCTGCATGGCTTTCTCGAGAATGCGATGGCCGAGCTTTAGCCAGGCTCTGGCCCGATAATGAGTGGGCAGACAGACCCCCGCGTAAAATAGCGCCAGCCCCTCATAGATCAAATGATTGCCGGTTCTGGTTCGATCGGCCTGGATAAGCCAGGCGGCGGTCGTCAAACTGCGTAAACCCGCTGCGCGGGCCTCGGCTGTCAGCGTTCCCTGCAGAAGGCTCAGCGTCTCAATCAAATTCAGCACCCGGATCGCCTCGTCAACCGAATCCCACCGGCTGGAACGCTGACGCACTTCGTGCCAGTTGAAGAGATGCATTTCAACCGCGTTAATGTAAGCGGATTTATCCGCGGCGATGAGGCTAGCCCTCACCAAGGGTCTCAAGAAATCCAGGCGGCACAGGAGTCTACGGGCATAGGCTTCTTCGGGTTTATGCAAATCTCGGGCTTCCAGCCTAATCTCACGTTGACCGAATCCGGGAACCTCCGTCCACCCCGATAGCACGCCGGCTGCCTCAGAGAAAATTGCGGATTCCGCGCCCGCATCGCTCTTTAAGATGGCCTTCGCCTCATCCGGTGTCAGGGGAAAACGGACTTGTGGCTGGCTTCGGATCCAGTTTTCTTCGCTCCGGAAATAGAGACGCCGCAAAACCGACAGGAAAGATCGGCGAATAAGAATCCTTACTCGCCAGCATACAGCATCAAAGAGCTGCCAGGGAGATTTTCCCTTGAACAATATTGTGGCCACATTAAAACCCCTTGTTAGTTAATTATTCGTTTGTGAGGCGATTTCTCGCCTCCAATAGGTTGTCATAAAGCGCCTTAAGCCTGGCGGTTACCTCATCCCACGAATGCTTGAAGGCGTGTTCCCTTATCTGGCTGCGATCCCAATCAACCTCCAAACACGATTCAATTTCCTCAGCCAGAGCTTTCGGCGCAATGTCAACGGGTACCAGTCTGCCCAATCCTGGATCTGAAAGGGCTTCAGGAATGCCACCAACGGACGTCGCCAGAACCGGCGTCCCGCTGGCCAATGCTTCGTAGATCACCGTCGGCCAGCCTTCCTGGAGACTAACCAGACACATCAAACCCGCGCCCGCCAGAAAACCGGGCACTTTCCCCCGGGATAGCATCCCATAAAAGTGGACGCGCCCCCGCAGTCCCAGCTTGTCAGTCAATGCTTCATATTGCTTCCTGGCGGGACCATCGCCGGCGATTTCCAGGATGACGTCCTTCGGAAGATGGGATATTGCCTGGATCAGAAGATCAACCCTCTTGATCGGGTCCAATCTACCCAGAAAGGCGATCTTTTTGACATTGCGACGTGTATCATCCACGCCGATGAACTGCTCGGCGGGAAATCCATTGGGGATCGGGTGCACTTTGGCCGGATCAGCTCCAAATTCAACCAGGCAGTCCCCCAAAAACCGGCTGACCGGCACCAGAGCGTTAGCCCGCTTTAGAAGAACAGCCACCTCATTCTTCACGCCCCCCGCAATGGAATGGACGTCGCTGCCGTGGGCGGTGACAACCAGTGGGATGGGGCGATTCTCAAGCCAGAGAGCGCAAGCCAGCCCATCGGGGAAAACGGTATGCGCGTGCACCAGATCGAACTGATCAGCATTTATCTGCCCCAGCGCTCGCGCCAGGCGACGAGCTGCTGAACGGGCAAAAGTCTCCCGCAGCAATCCGGCACGAAAGGGAACGATCTTAAGATCAACGTCCGGCAGATGCAATAGATCAGGGTGCGACCTGCGGTGGTAATTTATAAATCCTGAAAAGAGCTGACGTAGGGTCAGTTCATTCCGGCGAATGGTGAAATCCACCGGTACTATGATGGAAATGTTGCACGTCTTTCGCAGAGATTCTACTTGCTCGGCCACGAAGACACCGAGATGCGGCCAGTCTGAACGCGGCCAAAGGTGGGAAACAACCAATACCTTCAAGAAGGCCCCCTATAAAAAACAAACGTAGGTCAAGGTGCAGGGAGAAAAAACAGGATGACCTTTGGATTATTGGTCAATGAATGGATTGCCCCCTTCTTTCCAGACCAGAAACGGCCCGATGGAAAGAACGTCAACACAACCTCTTTCCAGCGAACGGAGGGCATCGTCCGGAGTACAGACGATCGGCTCTTCGTGCATGTTGAAGCTGGTATTGACCAAAAGAGGTAATCCCGTCCGCTTCTCGTATTCTTTTAAAATCCGGTAATACGAAGGATTAGCCGACTCTTTGACCACTTGCGGTCGAGCGGTTCCATCAACGTGAGCAACGGCTTGGGCTCTTTCCACCCATTCCCGATGCACGTCAAACGTGATGGTCATAAAGTAGGACGGATACTCACCGGACGAATAGTTCTTGTATAACGTCGGCGCGGCTTCATACAAGACGCTGGGCGCAAAGGGCATAAATTCCGTCCGTTTCAGGCGATCATTCAGCCAATCATTTATGGTGGGATCGGTGGGATCGGCTAAAATCGAGCGATTACCCAGAGCACGGGGGCCGTATTCCATGCGTCCATCGAATCGGCCGACGATTTTTTTACGCGCCACCAGTTCAGCCGTATCCGCTTCAATGTCCTCGCTGCGGCGCATGACGAAAGAATACTTGAGAAGTGCTTTTTGAATCTCCGATTCGCTGAATTCGGGGCCGTAATACACGTTATCAATGGTTTCCGGTTCTAAAATCCGGTTTTGCTCATTAAGATACTCGCTCCACACCAGAAGAGTCGCTCCCGTGGCGGTCCCGCCGTCCCCCATATTGGGGTGGATGAACACCGACCTGACTCCCTCGATTTCTGCGATGCGCTGATTGACCTTTACATTGGCGAAAATACCCCCCGCCAGGACGATATCGTAAATTCCGGTTTCTTCGATGAAGCTGCGCACGAAAGCAACCACGTTCTCTTCTAACAGAGCCTGGGAAGCTGCAGCAATATCCTCACGATGATAGGTGTTGGAACCCAAACCTGGAGGCACTTTAAGTACTTTTCCTTTATGGAAACGGTAGCGGAACGTTTCGCGCAGGTAGTCAATCTGCAGGTTTGAATAGTGGCTTCCGTAGTAATCGCCCCTTAAAAAGTGGATTAGGTTGGTGCGTTTGATCTGAGCGGGCGTTTTGGTCTCGGCGATGGGTGTGCGAAAATCTCGATGATCTTCGACGATATCCACCAATTGCCGCAGCTCCGATTTCAGCTTTTCCGGATCCCCGTAGGCGGCCAATCCCGTAACCTTCCCCTCGTGGCGATTGCGCTTGAAACCAAGGTATTTCGTAACGCCGCTGTAGAATTTACCCAGTGAATGACGGTCCAAAACTGAATGCAGCCTGCTGATTTTGCCGCCCTCACCGATGAAAACAGCCATGGACTGGCCATCTCCGGAACCGTCACCTGTGATAATCAGGGCGCGCTCTTTTCCGCCCTGATAGTAGGCCGAGGCGGCATGACAGAGATGATGATCCCGGGTGGAGATTTCAGCGTTCGATATCCCACACCTCTCCAGTGCACGCTTGTACTTCTTCAGGGCATACCGGCGACCATCTTCCCAAACGTCGGAACGAAAACGGCGCATCATCTGATCCTTGAGCATACGGGTGCGGTACGCCAGATCTTTCTCGTTTGCCGTATCCCATTCACCGCTGCGATCAACGACATAATCGGTATAGTAACGAGGCATACGATCAAGATTGGAATTAAACCCTAACACAACCTTATCCACGTGCTGCGGGGACACTCCGGCAATACGCAAAACCTCGCCAATCGCCCGGTATGGAAACCCACAATGATACTTCACACGTGAGAGTCTCTCCTCCGCCACCGATGCCGCTATTTTGCCATCAACCAGCAAGGTGGCCGTTGCATCGTGAAGAATATTTAAGCCCAGTACTACCATATCTCTCTCCGCACCTTTCCTTCATCGTATTGCCGGATGTCTGGTTGCATATCTGGTTCTTTGCTGAACTAATGCCGTTTAAAAATGAAACTTATAGCGTGAAAATCCTTCTCAGCACGCCAATCCTGTAAATCGCCGCAGCGATCGCCCAGAAGGTGAACGGCAACGGGTAATAGACCCAGGAATCGTTATAAACCGTTGAAATGACGTAAACAAACGTCATCCCACAAAATCCCAGGGCTACCGATTCCCAGAAGGGATCCTTGATCCGTCGTAAAAAAACTCGTGTGAAGCGATAGATTTGAAAGTACAAAAGCAAAAACAAGACCAGACCTCCATAGCCCAACTCGATCGTCGTGTATGCGAAGCCGGTGGGATGTTTAAATAAACTCGGATTTTGGGCAATCAGAGAATTGGGATTGTCCACGATCGAAGTCGGCGTGAGCATGCCAGGTCCTCGGCCGACTAACTTTTCCAGTGGTGTACGTAGATGTTCTTTGGCAAGATCGAACGCTTGCAACCTCCCCATACCTGAATCCGATTGTTTGATGCTATATTCATAGGTGTAAGAAGGAACAAAAATTGATTTGAATTCCTCACCGACGAGTCCGGAGGAGGCTACGAAAATGATTACCGCAAAGAGCCCTACAGCTAAAATCAGTCGGTTAAAGAATGGGCCATGCCTGGATAATGGCGCCACCAGGAGCATGAATAGAAGTGCCGCGGCGTATAATATCACACCGGCTCTCGCCGATGACAGGATAATCGGAATGGCCAAAACCGCAGCTCCCAATCCCAGATATAACCGAAATCCCTTAACGATAATCAAACCCAGCATAAGACAAAGTACCATTGACATCAATACCGCCGTGTACCCCCCACAGGAAAATCCCAGAATACCTCCGGATAAGTCTGCGCGGGTACCATGCGGCTTGGGAGCGATGGTCGAATACCAGGTGAATTGCCATATTGAGGCTACAACTTGAATAAAAGCCACGATGATGATCCCGATGACCAATTTCCGCATCAGCTTCTCGTCGGGCTCGGCCATTAAGATTAAGATGAAAAGCAGTGGGAAACCGATGTGTCGAAGCAATCCCTTGAAAGACGCATAACCGGCCGAGCCACTCCCGGCGATAGACAAAAATCCCAGAGCGATCAAACAGGCTAAAAGGTAGTTAATGGGCGTACGAATCGGCAATAAGCCAGCCGTGAAGAAATATTCCCGCACCAGGAGCATGACGATTAACACGTACCCCAGATTGATAAGCGTGCGGGGTAAACCAAAATACCAGAGAGCAAAAGAGAGGAAATAGCTGGCCAAACCAATCAGCAACAGCGCCACCTGAAAATTTGTAAGCACCGCGAAGAAGATAATGCCCGCCGTGACAATTAAAAATACGTAATTACTGGATCCTGTAACCGCGTTGGCCAGAATGAAGGCCAAGGGCAAGAAAAATAAAAGGCTCAACCCTTTCTTGCCGACGTTGGTAAACGTGAGACTATCTGCCCAGCGGCTCATTCAGGTGCACCTTTTAATAAAACTTTACCTTCCAGCACTGAAATCATATAGTCCCTTAGGATTCCAGCTTGTTTTTCCCAGGTTAAATCAGCCTTCGCCTTTCCCCGTCCCCACTCCCCCATTCCAGCGAAACGGTCTCTCTGGCCAAGCGCCCTGCGGATCCCTTCCGCAAAAACCTCCGGCCGCGCTTCGGAAACATAAAACGCATTGTCATCGCCGGGTATGATCGCTCGGTGAGCTCTCATTTCCGTCAACAGAACCGGCTTACCCATAGCCAGATACTCCATCAACTTCAGAGGGCTGGAAACCCGCCACCAGGGATGATCGGGAAGCGGAACGACGCATAGGTCTGCCAGAGCAATCCAGTTTGGAATTTGACTATAGGGAACACTGGGCTTCAAGATCACCTTGTCGAGCTGTTTTTCAGCAACAGTCGCTTCAAGTTTGTCCCATTGATTCCCCGCTCCGACTATCAAGAGACGTAGATCGGGCAGATCGCCCAGGTATTGAATCGCCTCTGCCAGTTCGATAATACCGCGGTTTTCGTTGACTGCGCCGTGGTAAAACACGACGAACTTGTTCTCAAGGCCTAATTCCCGGCGTAAATCCTGATTTTCCAACGGATGGAAATGCGCGACGTCCACCCCGGAGGCCCAAACTGCGATATGATCCGGCGAGAGACCGAATTCGGAGCAGATCTCGTCTCGTAGCGGACCAGTGATGGTCGTTATACCGTCGAAATGGCGGCGAGCGTACGAAAGAGCCTTCGCATAGTAAGCGCGACTCTTACCACCATCCTCCTTGACCGGAACGGTTCTGACGTCGTGGATGAGCTTTCCCCCGAATAGACCGAGGCTTCGCGCCAGAACAATTAGCCGCGTCAAAGACGCCGAAATCCAATCGGTCAGAATCACGTCAGGACGATATTTCAAACAGAGCCAGGGGAGAATAAGCGTAACAATCAAACGATATGCCTTGAAACTACCGAAAAGCATGGGTAATGCGACGTAATAATCTGGTAGTTGGCCGGCGGCGCGGCCGGCGACGAGCACCCGGATCTCGTCTCCCTTTCGCTGAAAAACCGGCGGGATCTCGATGAGTTCGGTATGGCTGAAGGAATCGGTCGTAGCGCTGTTTACCCACAGGATTTTCATGTTCTAATGAGATCTTCGAATAGAGCAACATAACGCGGCAGCAAGTTTTTCAGGTCATAGGATCGACGCGCAAATTCCCGGGCCCGTTCACCGATGCTTTCACGTTGCTCATCATCGCTCAGTAGCCGGCGGAGTGCTGCTTCCAATTCATCCACTGATTTGGCATTCACACCCAATCCTTCACGCTCGATGATGCCGTCAGGATCGATACCGAGACACAAGGTTGGCACGCCCTTGGCCCAGGCTTGTTGCAGAACGTTCGGGAATCCCTCAAATTCGCTCGTGTTTATCAAAAGAGCTGCGGAGGCGATACGCTTCTCGGCTTCTGAAGGTTTGAGAGGTCCAATATAAAAAAAATTCGATAATTTGCGTTCAGCTTCAGCGATATTGTGCTGAAACTTATCCTGCTCGCACGACCCGGCCATGATGAATCGAACGTCAAGATCATGGCAACGGTGGGCCAGTTCCACAAACAACTCGGGGCGTTTCATTTGCTTAATATTGGAAATCCAGAGGATCTCCGGAGGCGATATTTTGACGTTCGGCTGATCATTCTCCAGAAATAAATGATTGGGAATAACCGTCCCGCCACGCTTATACTCACTTTCCAAAAGATGCAATTGATCCTGCGTCTGCAGGATGATCGCATCAGCATTGGCGATGCCCCAATTCTCGACGTATCTCAGTAACGGGTTGATCAGCAGATCTATCGGACTGCCGGAATTCATCTTCCGGAACAGATCTCTGCGGCGGTTGACGTCCGCGATTGAAGCTACCGCATAGACGACCGGTTTTTTCAGCTTCCTGGCGATTCGCACAACCAATCCCGTATAGGGACGCCGAACTCGTTGGTAGAACAGATCAGCGCGGCTTTTTATCATCGCTTCTTTCAGCGCACTAAAATTGAGCCAGGCATTGCGCCTCTTTCGCAACGGCAAGGCCAGAACTTCCATACCGTCCACAACTTCCCGCCGAGGTTTATCGGTGGATCTTTCACAAATATAGATCGTCTCCCAGCCCTGATCCCGGAGGGCCCGGGCAAGCAATTGAACCTGCCTTTCGGCGCCGCCGATGTAATCGTCGTAAAAAGTCTGCAGAACAAACGCAATCCTGGGCATGTTATTCCCAACAATACTGAAGCGGCTCGATCGGCATCGAAAAGGAGATCTCCCCGGTGTGATCCGCCGGATTCTTATCCAGTTGAAATACCTCACCATTGATATGGAGTTCGCAGCGATCAGCTCCGGATAGATAGAACGTCAGACCGGAAAGATCGGGTGAGGGTAAATCGCCCATCTTTTTGAAGGACACTGTTGCCTTAGCGCCTTCGGCCTCAGCGACGACATCCAGTTTTAGGCGCTGGCGCATTTCCACGTACCGGCACAGGCGAGCGGTTGTCGTCACCCAGATCTCCCCCTCGGATACCCGGCACGCTAATCTGGCCAGTGTGCTGTAACTTTCAGGTGAAAACGGCTTTTCGGGCGAAGGCCGGCCTTTGCCCAGGTGAGTGTAAAGTATCATCGCACCGCCCGTCTCAACCAGGCGCCTCAGATTTTTTACCGTGAGTAATTCGGGCAGGTGATCGCTTCCATCCTGCAAGAAGGAACCGAAGCGCAACATCTCGTAAAGGATTGATCCATCACGGAGGGTCTTCGGCCGCAGGAGCTTATTCGAAATCTGGAGGGAATGAGAAACTTCGGCTCTCTGACCTCGTTTGAGAAATCCCTTGATTATGTTTCGACCGAGATTGATCCCATTCTCCAGCCAGTCCTCCGGTTCGAGGGAACGCTCCTGCCCCACAATCCGAGTTAATTCCTTGACCCAAACGTAGCGCACACCGGCTCGCCGGGTGAGATCCAGGTGGTATTCCAGAACCTCACTGCGGTCCCCGCGCTGTGATGATCGGGCGGGCAGATCACCCAGAGAATCGGACCTGCCGATATTCTGAAAATTATGTATATCCCCGTGATTGGTCCACACCGGAACCCGAAGATTATAGCGATCCAACTCCTTCAAGGCCCGCTCTGCATGTCTGCGGAAAAAGCCGCCTTTCTGCGAAAAGTTACCCCAGGTGTGCAGAGTATCCAACAAGCCCGCCTCTATGCCCTCTCGCAAAGCTGCAGCGTGACCAGCGATTTTCGTGCCGGTCCCTTCAAAATAGGACAGGCTGTCGTCCTGCTCTGGGTGAACGCTGTAAAAATGAAAGGAATCACCAATTTCCAAACCCAGTCCCGGCCCACAGGGCGTCTCTTTACGACCGTTAAGAACGTCGTGGATCGCCTTCAATTCTTGAAAACTGGTGATGCAGTCCAGATCGTTGCAGATCGCCAGAGCCGCCTTATAGGGATAGGGAAAGGGGCGGATTTTCACTTTCTCCACCGTTGCCGGGTCCGTTGAAGAGCGCTCCGGAGGAGCGCGGTTGTGATCCGACTCTCTCATTGAGAATAACTACATAAACCACAATTTCTTGCCAAACGCATTGCGCAACGAATTGCGCTCATTCTCATCGAAGGGATTGAATAGTTTTGAAAGCGCCGTAAACGCGATCCCCGCTCCTGCTGCCATTAGGAGGACTGAAATCACCCCAGTATAGAACGGGCGAACGAGTTCAACAAATCCGTACGTAAGCAAACCGGCAATTGCCAGTTTCCCGAGCGAAAACCAGGGAAAAGTCAGGGGCAGATGGCGGCGCAGGAAGAAAAACATCAGTGCGTTCTTTAAAAGAGACGAGGTTCCCGTCGCCCAGGCCGCTCCGATCGGTCCGAAACGAGGAATTAGAATTATAGCGCTGATAATGTTGTAAATCGCACCGATCTTCGAATAAAGCTGCACCTCGACCTTCTCGGTGGACTTGGCCATCCAGGCGATGGGCATGGCGAAGCAATTCATCACCTCGAACAGAGCGATGAGAGCTAATATATTAGTGGCTTCCAGGTATCGGGGGTCAATAATCTCAGTGATCTCATAGCGTAGTCCAATTAGAATGACCAGTACGGGAAGCGTGAGGTAGAAAGCGAGCTTACTTAAGAAGTGGAAGCGCCGCTGTAGAAACTCCGGGGTAGGATCTCCAGTAAATTGCCGGAACAAAATGGTGGAAATAATTAGATTGCCGACTCTTAGTGGCGTCAGCGCCACAATCATATCCACAATTCGGGCTGCGAAAGAATAAATACCCGCTGAAGCGGGATTAAGGTAAGAACTGATCAAATAATTATCGATGCGGCGGCTCAAAATCATACTCCCCATATCATTAAAATAACTCAAGATTCCGTAACGCCTAAAACGACTGGTTAGCTTATCCTGTCCCTCGTTACGCTCCTGGACATTCTCCGGATAGCGTATATGCACGATAGTCAGGACGAAGAGCAAAGAACCCACTAGGGAAGCGATGGAGAATGCCCATAAAATGCCCATTAACCCGTATCCCAGGGTGAGGGCGAGCAGGTACAAGCCGGCTCGCAGTGCGGACACGATGATGCGGATAACGTTGCGGCGCCGCTGCAGAAGAAACGTATCCAGTACGGTTTGGGTGGTCTGGTTCAGGATGGTAAAGACCAAGCCCAGCCCGAATATAGGATAGAGCCTGGAAAAATCATCCGAATTTAAAAAGGCACCCAGGTACTGCCGCCCAAACAAGCAGACCAGAGCACCCGTAAGTCCCAACAGGAATCTGGCGATCAGGGCTCGGTAAACCCAGCGGCGCAGGTCGGTGAATAGTCCCCGCTCGTACAATTCCGGGAGAAAACGCTCGATCAGCGATGGAATACCGAAAGAGAATATCACCGCAACCAGCGAAATCGTATCCTGGAAGATATTGTACACGCCGAATTCGACGACCGGCAGCTGCCTGATAACATAAACGGTCACGAAGACCGTTACCAGTTTTTCAAAGAGCAGACCAATGTAATTGTAAACCGTGCTGGCAAAGCCCTTACGTACATCCTCCTGAATCACAGGGTGACGCTCCGCATGCTTTTTATGCGCCTGAATTTCGAATGGCGGTTTCTCGGAAGTAGGCCGACATTCCGTTTATATTCTGTCTGCATGTGAGATCGGCTTACCAGGTTATATGCGACGATAGATCCATTCAGGGATGTAAAACCTGCGCTGGTTTAAGATCACGCCCAATAATCTGGGATTGACTTTTTTAAGTTGTTTTTTGGCTGAATGCGCCACTTCCCAGCGCGTCACCCCAGCACGAACGACCAAAACAACAGCCTCAACCTGTTTGGCGAGGGCCAGAGTTTCAGGGCATAATGTCGCCGGCGCGCTGTCGAGAACGACGAATTGAAACCGATCCCGGCATTCATTAAGAATGCCTTTCATCAACAATGACCCCAGAAGATCTGCGGGATTCGCAGCAGGTTTGCCGGCGGTGATGATCCAGAGATTCCTTCCCGATGCGCTTTTCAACACTTTATCCAACTGCAGTTCACCGGTCAGCAACTCCGTCAATCCTCGTTTGCGATCCAGTTCGTAAAAACTATGCAAGCTGGGCTTGCGCAGGTTGGCATCTATTAAGAGCACACCACCGCTGATTATTTCACCCGCATCAATGGGTAACCCTTCCACTCGTTCTCGGGCCAGTATTTTACCCCAATTCGCCACAATCGTCGAGCTGCCCTCGCCGTGCACCGACGAGGTTATCAGCACCGTTTTGAATTGATTTTGAGTTCGAATCGCCTCGAGGTTTTCCTGAAACACCTGGAGGTCATTGGCAAGAATCCGGGGGACATCCTTATCGAGAGGATGATGCATTTCCTCTGGCGATTCTTCAGGCTCAATGGGATTTTCGTTATCCCCTTTTTTCTCTGCCCATTTAAAAATGTCTTTGTAGATGCTCACAGAGGCTAAAAACTCCTGATAGATGCTAATGTGTCAAGATCCAAGTATTTCTGCACGTCTTCTGCGCTCTTAAAGGAATGGTCAAAGAAATCGACGAAAAACGCTAATGAGGCTCCCGCAAATAAACCAAAAAAGAGCACCATTGACATTTTCAATCCCTTATTATTGGGAATGGGATTGATGGGAACCACCGCCGGGCTGATGACCTTGACCCGGACGATCATCTCTTTCTTGGAGCGCGAAAGCCTGGCTTCCTCACGCTGTCTTAAAAGAATCGAGTAGAGTTCTTCTTTTTCACTGATGCCACGAGAGAGTTTTTGCAGCTCCAATTCCTTGCCTGATAATCCGCTTATCTGATAACGGATTGAAGCGACGTTGCGCCTTAGAGTACTCTCCTCCTCGCTTAATGCCTGAAGGCTCGCTTCCAGCACGTTGATTATTTCCTTAATCTCATCGTTGATCCGTTCCCGCAGAGCCTGAATTTCAATGTCCTTATCCTGCACTTCATCGTAAGAGTCCGTGTACTTCCGGCGAAGTTTATCTCTTTCGTATTCCAGCGTCCGTAGCTGGTTTTTCAATTCCAGAACGTTCTGAAGGCGAATATTATCTTCGCCCAAATCAATGGCCGGCAATTCCTCGTAGGTTCCGCTTTCTACTAAACGGCGCAATGCTGCAAGTTTGGATTCCTTGCTGATTCGATTGAGGCGTACCTCGTCGGCCCGATTCTCATAATCCTTCAGTTTGGTAAAAAGTAACTCACCTTCCCGCTCGGGTGAATATAAGGTTCCCTTGCTTTGAAATTCGACCCGCTTCTGCTGCAACTCGTTCAGGCGTTCTGCCGTCTCTTGAATCTGGTGATCGAGGAAGGCAATGGATTGATCGTCTGAGAAAATTTTAAAGCGATAGTCAATATAACGATCAACCAGCTCGTTCACTGCCATAGCGCAGAGCCCGGGATTTGTGGATTTATAGCGGACTTTTACGATGTTGGGATCTTTGGATGGAACGACACTAAGCCCCCGGCTAAACTTATTGACGGCATTCTGCATGGCGATTTCCATCTCCTGCTTGCTGGAAAACCGGGTCGTATCGTCAAATCCGTATAATTTCAGGCTTCGTATGACGCTCTCCAAAACAGGCCGGGAAGTCATAATTTCGGATTCCTGGCCGTAACTATAACTGGCTTCACCACTCCGGCCGGAACTGGAAACGCGCAGCAATAAAGCTTTCTCCAGCTCGGGATCGCGCTCCAGCAACAACTTAGCCTGCGCCTGGTACTTTTCGGGTTCGCGCAGCAACTTATACGCGCCCGCGGCCAGCGTCAAAAGAGTCACCATAGCGATAATCCAGAAACGCTTGAACACAACCGTCAAAAAATGACGCAGAGAGGTGGCGCGTTCTGTGGCAAATTCTCTTTCCATGATTCACTCGAACAAATCTTAGATATTGGATCTCGTTTAACCGCTGAATATTTTTTTGAAATAATCAAAAGTCTTTCGCAAGCCCTGTCGGAAAGAAACGGCGGGCTCAAATCCCAGAGTGGTTCGAAATTTCGAGATATCAGCTTGAGAATGGGGCACGTCACCCGGACGGGGCGGATCGTACCGTTTCTTCAGCTCTCTACCGACGAATTCCTCCAGAACTCCAATCATCCCATTCAGCGTAATTCGATCTCCACAGGCGAAATTGAAGACCTCCCCGACGCCTGCATCGCTCTCTGCCGCCAGGACATTCGCCGCCACAACGTTACTCACATAAGTGAAATCCCGGGATTGCTCCCCATCACCGTAAACGGTCAAGGTTTCATCCAAAAGAGCCGCACGGATAAATTTAGGTATCACCGCGGCATACTGCGAATCGGGATCCTGGCGCGGTCCAAAGACATTAAAATAGCGCAGACTGACGGTCGGTAATCCGTAAACCCGGCAGTAAACCTGGCAATAGGTCTCGGCCGCCAGCTTCGAAGCAGCATAAGGTGAAAGGGGAGCTGGATTCATGGACTCCCGCTTTGGCAATTCCGGATTGCTGCCGTAGATGGACGAGGAAGATGCGAAAACAAGCTTCTTAACGCCCACGGCTCGGGCTGCTTCCAGCACGTTTAGGGTTCCTTCGACACTGGATCGAAATGTCCCTATGGGATCTTCGATGGAACGGGGGACGGAGGGTAGTGCCGCCTGATGGAGAACGTAATCAACGCCCTGGAAGGCTTCGCCAAGACCGTCAGGCAAAGCGATGTCCAATTCGTAAAGTTTTATATGCTTTGAAAAAGGTGCGAGGTTTTCCCTGCGACCCGTGGAGAAATTATCTACAACGCGCACCTCATGGCCGCCGTTCAATAACGCTTCTACCAAGTTAGACCCGATGAAACCCGCTCCACCTGTGACCAAATAGGTCGCCATTTTTCCCCCTTAAATCGCCGATTTCCTATCGCGAAGCCACATCCACAATCCTACCACTCCGCCGCCGGCCAGAATCATTAAACAGAACTCCACCGGCAGCCTGTAGCGCGTTTGACTGAAAAAAAACGAGTACCCTATTGCATGGGAGAGCAATAAGAAAACAGGCAGGCTTAGAAACCGCCAGGAATGCAAACCGAGGACGACGCCGATTATAGCTAGAATAAACACGGGTCCATAAGTGAGTATGCTGACCCAATCCACCCAGTGAGAGGTGTAAGGATTATCAACAACCATGCGCTCATCCATCTGGTTTCTCTCAATCCGATAGTCCTTGTTCTTCGTTACAATCCTGTCCGGGACAAATTTCCAGAAGCGGATGAATTCTCCGCTGACGTTTAGCAAAAACTTGCCCGGGTGAGACAGAATCAATCCGATACGCTGCTCGGAAGGAACTTTTTCACCCTTTCCCAATTCAGTTTCCTGAGAAACCACTGGCAGATGCTTGGAAACCCGAGGATCAATCGGGACGAATTTGCCGTAAAGGTCATAGCACCTATAGATCCAGGGCGAGAGGCAGATGGCCACAACGGATAAGCTGATAATCGAATATGATACTTTCCGTTTGCCTTCAATACCGGAAAACAGGAAAAACCATAGAATTAAGAACGGCAGAAACGCCAAACTTACGGGGACAGCTAAGGAGGCCAGTCCCAGGCACAGGGATGCGATGACCAACCATAGCACAGAATTTTTCTTCAGCGCCAGAATGATAAGATAGATAACACAGATCAACAGGAAGCTCGTAAGCAAAGTGGGGTACAGCAGCCCTGCGATGAAGATGTAATAAGGGTAAAAAACAGAAATCGCCGCCGCAACATACGCCGCCTTCTTCCCCAGTATATGATGGGTGACGTAAAATATCAACACGCACCCCAGGGCGCCAATCAGCGCTTGAATGAGGCGAACAGGTAAGATATGAACGCCGAATAACAGGTAATTAGCTGCCAGAAACAACGGGTACAGCGGTGGACGCGCAAATTCCGGCCCGAATCCCTGACCGGCAATTAGAGACTGAGCGGCGTCATCGTAAGCCTTGAAATCGCTGAAATAAAAGCCTTCTTTAAGAAGGGCGATATGGATCACCCTGACGATCAATCCTATCAAGAAGATGAGCCACACAGCTGACTTCGAAACCGATCCGTTTTCGGTTTGTTTGATTGAGAAAAATCGTAGAAGAATATCTTTAGGTTTATGGTTCGCCACCTTTATAAAACCTTTCTAATCAATTTTTTATCCAACTTACGCTGTCCCGATACACAGGCTTTGATCAGAGCGCGATCGCAGATGGCATTGATCAAACGCGGAATTCCTTCACTGAAATTATGAATTTCATCGAGTGCGCCGTCATCGAAAATCCTCTTGCCCCTGTACCCGGCGACTTTGAGGCGGTATTCGATATAGTCCTCTGACTCTTCGCGGGATAGAGGCTTGAGGTGAAAATGGAGTGAAACTCGCTGCTTGAACTGGCGAAGCTCTGTGGAATTCATGAGATGCAGTAATTCTGGTTGTCCCACCAGAATGATCTGGATCAGTTTTCGCTTAGCCGTTTCGATGTTGGATAGCAGCCTGATTTCTTCGAGCTGCCAACTGCGCAGGTTCTGCGATTCATCAATGATTAGTACCGCATTACCGCCCTTCTGATCCAGCCGCATGAGATACTCCTGGAGGGCTATGAGAAGCTCAGATTTCGACTTATCACCTGCTTCCAATCCATAGTCCCGAAATACGAAGCGAAGCATGTCCTTGAGACTCATATTGGAATGAACCAGGTGCGCAATCCGGTGCGAATCGTCCAGCCGCTCTAACAGTGCATTGATGACTGTCGTTTTTCCTACGCCGATTTCCCCCGTCAGAACGACAAATCCCTTGCGCATGCGGATACCGTAGATCAAATAAGCCAGCGCATCCTGGTAAGACTCGCCGAAATAGAGGAACTTTGGATCCGGGGTAACGTTAAACGGTTGTTCTTTGAGATCAAAAAAGCTGAGATACATTGACCTTACCGTATTCTAAAGAAACCCGTGAGGCTGCTTCCATTTTTTATTGTATTTTGTCTTCTTCTAATATTTTACGATAATAATACCAGCGTACCGATAGATCGAGCGGCGTGAGGATGATGGACATGTACGTGTTCAGGAAATCGCTGACCTTGTAGATGAAGGTTCTGGGTATATAAATGATGTCGAAAGGTTGCACCAGCGGATCGCCTCGGCCTATATCGCCTTTCATCAGCTCTTTCAAATCCCAGCGCGCCGCCACCAATTCGCCCTTGTCCTGACGAATGATCAGGACGCTGGCCATTTTTGCTTCCCGGCCGGGACCTCCTGCAAGTGAAACGGCCTGAAGAGCCGTAAGTTGGCCGCGAAAAGGCACAGCCCCGGGGCGCGCCACTTCACCCAGAACGTAGACTTCCGGGGTGCCAAACTCACGGACGAAAACGGTCAC
>CAZHMN010000034.1:0-8899 GCA_964533705.1 uncultured bacterium | reverse complement strand
GGAACTCGCGGAAACCGCCGTGGGGGCGTGCCGTTTTGCGCTCAGCGATTTAAATATCCGCCAAATCGGTGAAGGCCTCTGCTTCAGTTATACCCCTGGGGATCGTTCGCGCGTCATCAACGTGACAGCCCTGGCCGCGCGGATGTTGGCGCGAACCGGCAGGCTTGTAGGCGATGATGAATTAATCAGCAAAGCAAAGCGGGCCGCCCTATATGTAATATCCCAACAGAGGCCCGATGGTTCCTGGTTCTACGGAGAAGACCCCATTCACCACTGGGTGGACAATTACCACACCGGCTTCGTACTGGAGGCGCTGGAGGATTACATGGAACATGCCGGGGACTGGAACGTTTCTGATGCGGTTCAAAAAGGTGCGGAGTTTTATCGGAAGCGGCTTTTTGAAGAAGACGGCATTCCCAGGTTTTCCCCCAATTCGTTATTCCCCATCGACGGACATTGCCTGGCTCAGGGCATCCTGACCTTTACCAGGCTTAAAGAGCATGATCCGGAATACTTATCCTTCGCTCAGAAAATCGCCGTATGGGGCGCCCAATATTTTCAGCATCAGCAGGGGTATTTCTATTATCAAAAACGCAGATTATGGTTCAACCGCATTCCCTACATCCGCTGGGTGCAAGCCTGGATGTTTCTGGCGCTGAACAGGCTGCTATCCCTGACCAACGGCTGAACGCTCCCAGATACGGTGACGGAATACCGGAGCTCATTTGCTGACTCTCCCGGTTGTTTACCAGAGAATCCTGCTAAATAAAAACCCCGAAACGCATCAGAAGCTCTGTCGCAGATCGAGGTAGACGGCGATATGATCGGAATCAACGGGAGTAGCTATGTCCAATGACCCCACAACGTTGGGTGGGAAAATAGCGCGGAGCCCTGCTCCAACATTCTGCCGTACGCCCCACCAGCTTAAATCATCCCGCCAGAGATCGCCGAAATCGGTGAAAAGAACGAAGCCCACCGAAAATTTGTATTCTTCAAGATCGGGGCTGAAGGCTTTGAACAATTGCATGGGAGAGGGAATATCGCTTTTCACAATCTGCCGAAACTCTGCTCTGCCTATATAATAGGCATTGCCGCTGTAGCGATCCAGCGGGAATCCTCGAAGACTATACGATCCCCCCATCTTGAAACGGCTGAAATAGGGAACTTGATGATGGATGACTCCACCCTTGAGGTTCAGCGCGAGCACAGAACTGCTTGAAAAAATGGGGATATATCGGCGTAAATCCAACTCCGACCGAATCAGCGTTCGGGACGTTTGCGTACTGCGGGACACACCAAGGTCTAACTGCCAGAGAACGTAAAGGCCCCTCGACGTATTATAGCGGTTGTCGCGGCGCTCCAGACCGACTCTGATAGAACCGGTAATCTCATCGCCTTCCTCGAATGTTTCTGCTTCACTGAGGGGAAAACCGCCAATCAAGGCATCCTGACATCCACCCTTAAAATCGTGGCGTTGGTAGGAGCCCTGTAAACCGTAAAACAGACCACCTTCCCTGATGAAATCGCACCTGATCAACAGATCGGTCCAATAGCGGGTATCGCCGTACAGTTTATCCTGACTTGACGCTGTGTTGGAAGAATACGCCGTCTTCTCACTGATCTGATAGCGAGCGTTAACCGTCCATTCAGAGGTGCTTCGCGGGATAAACAGATTAAAGCTAGCCTGCCCCTCATCATTCCCGAAATATTCCAGTCTGGTCTCGAGCCGATCTGCGCGCAGGTTTTCCGCGATGAAAGCGCAGCTTCCCACCAGACCGTATTCATCGGAGTAAAAAAGACCGGGCAAAATGAACCACCGCGCTGCGGCGGTCTCCCAGCAGAACAACGCCAGCGCTATCGCAAAAATATAGACGAAATTGCTTCGGAGTAAGAGCATGAAATCTTCCCTTACCGATCAGCTTGAGCGATCAAAAACTGCTGGTAATCAAGTGGCGTATCTATATCAATGAGGATACCGGGATCGGATACCGGTAAATCTATGACCTCAGAGCTCTTTTTGCGAAGGAGCTGGCGCGCGTTCGATGAATGCGGTAGCGCCATTACCTGCTCGATCCAATTGCACCCCATCAAGACGGGATGACCGCCTCGACCTTGAAATCGAGGTCTAATGGCGCATTCGGGATTTGCGCGCCACTTTTCTATCAGGCGCTGGAGAGTCTCAATGCTTATGGCGGGGTGATCAACGAGGCAAAAGAAAAAGCCCCGGCAGGACGAAGGGATCGCTTTCAGCCCGATCTGCAGACTGGACAGCGGCCCCCGCTCCGGCTGAGAATTGATCTGGATTAATACGTCCAGGTTTTCAATCTTCGCTTGAATTTGATCTGCCTCGTCACCCAGAACCACGATGACCGGCCGGCAACCGACCTGCTGGTAGTCGGAAATGAGCTTTTCAACGAAGGTTTTTTCGCCCAGGGGCAGAAGGGCTTTGGGACGTCCCATCCGCTTAGATTCGCCGGCCGCCAGGATCACGGCAGCGAGAGAATGCCTTTTTTTATAGGGTGTCCTCATACAATAGTCAGGTGGGACGAGGAAAAGGATAGGGTGAGTAAATTTTTCCTGCTGGGGTGAGCGACCATCACCTCTTGCGCCTGCCGAACAGGCTTACGTTCGTTTGAATTCCCTCTTCGCGAATCTGTAATATAAGGGAATCCAGATTTGTCAGGGTTCGTTCCAGTTTACCGACAAATTCATCATCGTTAATCAAGTATCCCAGTGTTCCTTCCTCACTCTGCAGCCTAACTGTAATCTGATTTAATCCGGTCGCCAGTTCGTTGAGTTGCGAAATGAAGACGTCAAAATTGTTCACCGCTCTGTTAATATCCTCGGTGTTATTGACCAAAAGATCGCGCAGCGCGGTGGAAGAGCTGACCAGGTTATCCATCACTTGAGTCAGCTTGCCTTCATTCAAGGTCATGAGCTCCAGAGCCCGCTCGGAGGATTCATCCAGGTTGTGTACGCTGGATAAAAGTGCTTCCCTCACCCGCGGATCACCGGCCGTCTTATTGATATTCTCAATGGTTATTTCCAAAACGGCCAGCAGGTGTTTCACATCTTCGACGAGATCGGTGGACATCTTCATCAGTTCGTTCATCCCGCTGGCCACCTCTCCGGTAAAGACGTGGTCTTCCGCTACTTTCACACCAGAGATTCCGGGGAAAATGTTGATCACTTTTCCGCCCATGAGTTCCGGACTGGTGACCTCGAACCTGGCGTCATCATACAAAGTGACGCTTTTCTGCACCGCCACGCAAACGATCACTCCCTCCTGTTCCAGTCGCAGTTCCTTGACGACACCTCGTCTCACACCGTTGACCAGAACCATAGCACCTTGCTCCAGCCCGACGACGTTGTTGAAGCGGACGCATACTTTGAAGGATCCCGCGGTCAGGCGAACCTGTTTTCCCCATAGGATACCGAGAATCAGGAACAGCGACGCCAGCAAGATAGTGACGCCGATCTTAATTTCGGAACCTTTTTTTTCCATAGCCATCCCTAAAATTCTTTGATCGCTTTCGGGAAATGCTTCGGATTAATGTTTCGATATTTACCCAAAATACGCAAAGAAAAAATGAAAAACAAGGACAAAAGCAGCTCATAGGATACCAAAGAGGAACTTACACATTTCCGATGGGAGATGATCGGATCCTATTCGTAGTCCTTCTCCAGGTAGGTATAGGCTTTTTTCTTATTCATTAGAACGTCCATCAAGCGCGTGTTGAACACTCTGGCAGGGTGATATCCGTAAACCTTAAGATGCAGATTCAAGGCGATAACCTCGGCGATTACGGTAATGCTTTTCCCGGGGAATATGGGAAGTTGCAGATACGGAATTTTAACTCCCAGAAAATCCTTGAATTCCTCTTCCAGACCAATTCGTTCATAATTCTCCGCAGAGTCCCAATCAACGAGTTCCACCTGAACTTCCACGCGCTTCTGCAAGCGAATGGCGCGCACGCCAAAGATCTGGCGAACGTCAATGATGCCCACTCCGCGTATCTCCATGAAATGCTTGAGCATCTCCGGACCTGATCCAATCAAAACGCCCTCGGCCTTCTTCGTTATGATCACCACGTCATCAGCGACCAGGCGGTGGCCACGCTCCAACAAATCGAGGGCGATCTCAGATTTACCGATACCGGAACGCCCTGTAAATAGTAAGCCTGTCCCGTAAACGTCCACGAGGGATCCGTGAATGTCCATTTTGGGCGCAAATTTATCGTCCAGGTAATCGCTTAAAAGGTGGACCAGTTCTGTCGTCGAATAAGTCGTCTTGAAGACGGCGAGTTTTTTACGGTTGGCCTCTTCGATCATCTCCTTGGGAACCGGGTTGGAATCAGTCACGATTAAGCAGGGAATGTCGTGCTCAAAAACCTTCTTGAACTTTGCTCGTTTCTCTTTATCATTGAGGTTCCGCAGGTAGGTCATTTCGGTGTTGCCCAGTATTTGAACGCGGTCAAAAGTGAAAAGCTCCAGAAAACCGGCCAATGCTAAACCAGGCCGATGCAGATTTTTCTGCGTAATTTTCCGGCGTAACCCTTCCCGGGTGGTAACCAGCACCAGATCCAGGCGCTTTTCATTCTCTTTGAAAAAGAGGCCAACGTCTAACGTCTCCATGATCCTCTCCCTATCCTATAAGGTGAAAGGGCGGGTGAAGGGTTCTTACTTCACCCGCCCAGTACGTCATAAGTGGAGTTCAGCTCTCATCGTTTGAACAGTTTTCCTTTGTATCTACGTAATTGACTCTCCAGTTTATCCACCGTTTTGGGTATCGACTTGTAGAAATCATCGCTTGCTTCGGTCGCGGTCAGCTTCGTCCCGTTGACATTCAGGATAATTTCAGATGTCTTGTTGCCCTTCTGCCAATCCAATATTACTTCGCCATCCGTTATGTTATCGAAGAATTTACGCAATCTCTTGACTTCATTGGTGGCGAATTCTTGCAACTTATCGCTAGCCTTGAAATGTCTGGCAGAGACGTTGACACGCATGATCGCTCCTTTCGAAGTTAAAGGTCTTTACCTTGGGCCCTGAACATCAATTTTTTTCTGCTCTTGGATGTGCTTGCTGATAGACCTCCTTTAATTTAGTACGACATATATGGGTATATTTTTGGGTTGTTGAAATCGATGAATGACCCAGCAGTTCCTGGATGGCGCGCAAATCCGCACCATTTTCCAGAAGGTGGGTGGCGAAACTATGGCGCAGCAGGTGGGGATTTTGACCGGGTGCATCGGGTAGTTTTCGGAGGATTTGGGCAATCGCGCGCTGGAGGCCTCGCACGGAAAGAGGTGCCCCGTTTGCATTCACAATCAAACGATTAGTGGTGACGCTTTTGCCTCGCTTGGCGGCTGTGTTGCCCCGCAGTTTGAGATAATCCTTCAGGCAACTTTGAGCGGTCTTGCCGATCGGAATCAGTCGTTCCTTCCCGCCTTTACCCCTGATTAAAATTACCTCGCGACCGGCGTCGAAATCTTCCAGCCGCAATCCTGCAAGTTCGCTAACCCTAAGCCCGCATCCATACAACATTTCAATGATCAGGCGAGAGCGAAGCCGCAACTCACCATCCGCCGGTAACGAATCAATAAGTTCGCCCAGCATTTTTTGGTCCAATGAGCGAGGCAACTGTTTCCCCTTGCGGGGAAGCAGGATCCGCATGGGAATTTCAACATTGATTTCGCCGCTGCGACTCAGGAACTTGCCGAAACTGCGCAACGAGGACAACTTCCGCTCTACGGTATTTCGCGAAAGCCCTTCTCGCAATAGATGCGCCCCAAAATCACGGATGGATGTAGGACTGAAGACTCCTTCACGACCGCTGTTTTCCAGAAACGTAGCAAATTGCCTTAAATCTAAACGATAAGCCTCGACGGTATTCGGAGATGCCGAGATTTCATTTTCAAGATAAGCAATAAAGTTTTCAACCTGTTGTTCCATGTCACTCATTCGAATCAACAGTGGCCGCTGATTCCGGTTCCGGCTTGATCGTCGCTTTGCAATTGGGACATGTCAAATAATCGTCATCCTCAGCTTTGGTGGAATGCACCAGGAGCGGATAACCACACTGATCGCAGGGGATCGGTTCCGGGCGGCGGGTCAGGCGGAATTTGCAGTCCGGGTAGCGGCTACAGCCATAAAACCGGCCTTTCTTGGAAGAACGTTCGATCAGTTCGCCATCGCAGCCATCCTGGGGACATTTAACCCCCGTACTCAAGGGTTCCAAATACTTGCATTTGGGGTAATTCGAGCAACCCAGGAATCGTCCGTAACGGCCGCTTTTTACGAGTAGATCTCCACCGCACTTTGGACATTTTTTCCCGGAATTCTCCGGTGCCTCTAAGGGTTTGGCGTTTTTGCATTCGGGAAAGCCGCTACAAGCCAGGAACCTGCCCCGGCGGCTCCACTTGATGACCATAGGCCGACCGCACTTCTCGCATAATTCCTCAGTGACCTCTTCTACCTTCTTTTTAATGTCGCCGCGCCGGCTTTCGGCATCCTCTAAGGAATGCGAAAAGGGTTCGTAGAATTCCTCCACCACCTTGACCCAGGGCATACCATCTTCGACCTGATCGAGCTTCTCCTCCATTCGGGCGGTAAAGCTCACCTCAAAAATGTCGGGAAACAGCTCCACCAGGATGGTATTTACGGTTTCGCCCAACTGGGTTGGCAGGAGTTTCCGCCTCTCTTGTTTTACGTAGCTGCGGTCAAATAAGGTCCCAATAATTGAGGCATAGGTGCTGGGCCGGCCGATACCCAGCTCATCAAGCGTCTTGACGAGGGTAGCTTCGGTATATCGGGGCGGCGGCTGCGTAAAATGCTGTTTTGTCTCCAGGTCAGCAAGATCCAGTGGAAATCCCGCTTTAAAATTCTCGGGAAGAGCTGGGAGATGATTGCTGTTTTCAGACTCAAGCGGATACACTTTTTGGAATCCGTCGAAGAGCCGCTCCACGCCGCGCGCCCGAAAGAGATTATCCCCGCCTTCCACCTCAACGACCGTCACTTCGGAAACCGTATCAGCCATCTGTGAGGCCACAAAACGGCGCCAGATCAGATCGTACAATTTCCAGAGTTGAGGTTCCAAAATCCCCTTCAGATCCTGCGGAGTTCTGGTTACGTTCGTCGGCCTGATGGCTTCATGGGCGTCCTGCGTTCTCTTCTTCTGCGCATATACTCGCGGTTTTGCCGGGAGGTAATTATCTCCAATTTCGGCCTTTATATACTCTCGAGTCGAGAAAAGCGCTTCACTGGCGATCCGGGTTGAATCCGTGCGCATGTAGGTGATCAATCCGGTCGTTTCCCCGCCGGAAAGTTCAGCGCCCTCGTATAACATCTGAGCCAGACGCATAGTTCTTTTACCGGAGAGGCGCAATCGGCGCGAGGCATCCTGCTGAAGAGTGCTGGTCGTATAGGGAGGATAGGGCTTCGTCTTTGAAGTACTCTTCTTGACGCTGGCTACCTTATGTGTAGCCGTGCGGATGGTTTCCGCCATTCGTTTTGCGGCGGATTCATCCGGCAGGTTGATTTTCTTGCCCTTATGCGAAACCAATTCAGCCCGGAAGGGCTGAATATTTTTACCCGCGAAGAGGGCATGTATGGTCCAATACTCTTGCGGGACAAAAGCTCGGATTTCAGTTTCACGCTCACAAACCAGGCGGAGAGCCACAGACTGCACACGCCCGGCGGAAAGACCCTTCGCCACGGTCTTCCATATGAAGGGGCTGACTTTGTAACCCACCAGCCGATCTACGATGCGTCGGGCAACCTGGGCATCAACTTTATTCTTATCAATTACTCCCGGATTTTCTAGAGCCTGTCGGACGGAATTGCGGGTGATCTCGTAAAAGAGGACACGGTGCGGTGAGGGGTGGAAATTTGCGATGCTCTCGGCGATGTGGGCGGCAATGGCTTCACCTTCACGGTCGGGATCTGTCGCTATATAAACCTGCTGGGCTTTTTCAGCATCCTTGCGAATTTCATCTACGACCTTCTTTTTGCCGGATATAAGCCGGTACTGGGGGGCAAACCCATTCAGCAAATCAACGCCGAGCTCCTTTTGAGGCAGATCCTTAATGTGGCCTAATGAGGCCGAGACTTTGAAATCGGGGCCGAGAAATTTTTTAATGGTACGCGCTTTGGAAGGAGATTCGACGACGACCAGATTCATAAAGCTATCATTGTGGAAAAATTGTTAAGCATTAGTGATAGGACTCCCCCTTCTGTGATAGTCCGAGCGGACGGAGTTGGTCAACCCAGAATCCCCCCTCTTCGAACATCATTGATTGTACTACGACTTTGACGTCCTCAACATTGGCAGGCTGAATGTCCAGGATGAGAAGGCGTTCGATGACTTCTTCAATGTCCCTTGCGGAGATGAGTTTGAGATGTTTCAGTTGCAGTAGATAACCGAAAGCTTCCGGCGTCAGCAACCTCTGTTCCATGATGTGGAGAACGCGGTGTGAGGACTCCGATTGGTCGTTCACGTCCAGTGCTTGATGCGGATTGGCATTGTCCCAGTTGAAGCGATTGTATAGCCAGTAAAAGGCAGTATTGATCTCTTGTTCCGTATATCCGCGTTGAATTAAATCTTCACTAAACTGGTTTATCTGGTCTGTTTCCCAGGTTCTATCACTCAGTTCATCCATCAACAGTACCAGGATCTCCATGATTCGATGATACATGGGGGCCTCGTTAGATTTGCCAATATTCTTCCCCCAAAATTCAACTCCCCCTCTCAATATAATAAAGAATTTTGGTGAAAGAAACGTTTTTTTTCTCTTCTTAACCCTTTTTTTTTCATCGTCCGTGGCAATACTTGTACTTTTTGCCACTGCCACAAGGACAGGGGTCGTTGCGGCCGGGAGCTTTACCCTTTCTGATGGGT
>CAZHMN010000033.1:17887-30002 GCA_964533705.1 uncultured bacterium | reverse complement strand
GGCAATGAGTAAAAGTATCGTTTCGTCAAAATTCAAATCAAGATCGAATAAACGATAAAGTCTTAGAAAAAATGCGAACAGAAACAGAGCGGTATAGGTTGCTATCTGCTCCGCTCCAGGACGAGCCAAAAGCAATCTGAAAGTGGCAAACTTCTGGAATCTACTCATTTCTATTTGTTCTGGGTTTTAGGTTTTGTCTTGAGATCTACTCTCCCGATTTCATAGAGACCAAGTATCCCGGTTATTGCGATCCTCAACGTCAGCACAAATGCCTCTAATCACGGAGAAGATAAACTGCTGTTAAATTCCCAAAGTAGTAATATTCAACAGGATGATATCCTGCTTCCCTGAGTTCCTGTGGTAGATTATCCGTTATTACCCATTTCCATTTACGCTTTTGGGCTAATGATGCCTGATCCTCCGCTCGATCACCGAAAAAAACTTCAACAGAATTTGCCGAGACCATCCAAATTCCTGATGGTAATGGTTCCAGATCATAAAGGCTTCTAATCCATTCCTTTGATTTTAGATATTGACCACCAGCCCAGTGTGGAATCTCAGCCTTTGAGTAAATGTACTCAGCTAAGGCTCTATCGTGATAATAAAGAGAAGGAAAGAACGTTTGAATCCGACGTGCAGGTTCCGAATAATGAATAATCACCTCCTCGTTCGATACCCTTTTTTCCACAAAAGAGGCCAAATGAGAAAGCGCGTGGCCGTCAGATTCATCACCTGTGTAGTAAGGTAAAGAATAGCCGGATCTATCGTGAACTTGAATATAATTGACATAGTAGAAAATCATAGAAATCAACATAGATATGAGGGTGATGGCCACGCCAATATTACTCCAGTAGCGTCTCTTGAGTTGTTGCCATCCGGCAAAAACTAAGGCAAGATAAACAGGCAGAAGGAATATGAAATATCGCTTTTGAAAAATTGAGTCTCCTAAGAGAGAAATAACATAAACACTCAAGATAATACCAAAAAAGAGAAAAGCCATAATTCGCAGGTAATCATGTCGCCACCACGTTCGATAGCCAATGACTATTCCCAACAGAAAAGGCGAGTTAAACAATGCGGCTAACCAGTATTGATCGATAAAATACGTTCCTGTGCCCAGAAATACCCATAATTTCAAAAAATCCAATCCCGAAACGTCGAGAAGTGCAAAGGATTGCTCGATTGCATTAAATCGGTTGACTAAGGGGCCTAACCAGAATAACATCAAAATCACAGAAGGAATATGTGCTAAGACAGGCCGCGCCAAATTCCCGGGGTTCTTACGACAGTACCAAATTAGAATAATAAACTCTGCCGCAATCAGAAACAACATAAAAAGAAAGGTGTAAAAACCCAATAGATTAGCACACGCAACCAATATCCAATAAATCCAACGATTTGTCTTTAGTCCGCGAATGAAAGCGATCAGGGAGAGACAGGCCCAGAATGGAAAAAGACTGTACATCCGAATCATCTGCGAATAAAAAAGGCAAGAGACCGAAATAAGGCACGCTATGCCAAGCAATAATCCTAATCTTTTACTTAATAATTCTTTACCCAGAATATATGCAGCCGGAGGTGTTAATGAACCCATCAAGGCAGAAAAGAACCGCAGGGAATTCTCCCCTGGGAAAATAATTGACCATAATTTCATTAACCATGGGAAAAGGGGAGGGAAATTGTCTAATTTACAATAATTCCATATATCTGCAAAGGAGCCCTTAATTTGAAAGAGGAGCACTACTTCGTCGAACCACACATCGAGATCGAAAAGTCGGAAGCACCGCAAAACTAATGCGGACAAGAATAGTAAGATTAGGATTTTCCAATCATGACGACAGGTATTATTTTTTATGGTATATTTCATCAGTGTCGAGCTCAAAGAGTAGTTTCTATCTTTTTTATCGTACTGACTTTTCAGCATTTACTGAGGAATTATTCATCTTATGAACATTAATTGCAGCTACGCATAAACCCATGAATAGCCAAAAAGATACAATATGGGCAACCTCGAAATCGATGACGCAATGCATGCAAAATGACAGAGTCCCGCATAGAAGACCCAAACAAAGGTAACGGTACTTGGGATCAGAAGCATTAACATAAGAACGCCAAAGTTTGATGAGAATGGAAATTACGATCCATAGGAAGAGCGCCAATCCAACGATTCCCAAGTGTATAATAATATCCAAATAAAGGCTGTGTGGATGAACATAAATACCCTCCGCTATTTCGGGTGGCATATTATAATAGGGTCCCAAAAACTCAAAAGCGCCAAACCCGAGACCGCGAATTATATGCGATTCATTACTAAGGATATGGTAGGAGATATTCCATAACATTATTCGCGCCTGCATAGTTGGAGTACTTAGTGGCTCAAAGAAAAGTGGATAATATCCACCGAGGTATTCTGAAACGCCTATTAGGTAAATAAACATGGCGATAATAAGTAATAAGCTAAAAAATAGAAATATTCGCGAAACTGCTCTCAAGGGTCCTTTATTCCTCCAACTTTCGATAGAATCAACAATCCAGAAAAATATTAACCCTACTACTAACCCTGCTAATGCACCCTTAGATTGTTGATACACCAATGCAAAAAAAACCGTAACTAAACATAAGGATAAGCCGATTTTTAAAAACATTTTTTTGACTTGGTAAATCGCTGCTAGATTCAAGAAGAAGGAAAGGCCTAGTATGGAGGCAATCCAGTTTTTATGAGCGGCAAAAATACTATAGGCCGCACCCCAAGCTTCAATATCAGGGGGTTGATAACCTAACATCGGCCCAAAAAACACGAACAGAGCCGCATATAATCCAATGCATATCCATGTATAAAAAGCGAAGTAGACTTTTCTGGAATTATTGATAATCAATACCGAAACAGAGAAGATCGTTGTGGATACGATCAACGTTTTTAAATTTTCCCAAGCTTCTGAAAATGGTATAAGCCCCCAGATGAAAGAACCAATTATTGCCCAACCCAGTAGGATAATTGCCGGTAAGAATTCCGGAAAATGAATCGCTCTCTTTACTGAAGTAGACCTCAATACTTCTCTGAATAACCACCCAAGAAACAAACCCGCACTTGCAATCATGGTCGCACGATTTTGATGAGTTACTCCCACTATTGCAATATCTGCCCAAATGGCAAAAACTAACAATACATATATCACCATCGGGCTCTCGAAAGCGATGATGGCACCGATTAGAACAACTATGGGGATTATGGCATAATCCGAATTCCCAATAAATATAAAAGCTAAAATTACTTGAAAGCACAAAAGACCGATAAGTGCAATGAAACGGCTCTTTAGGAAAAACGCCAATGGGATCACCAATCCCAGGGCAATAAAATACTCAACCTGGATCGGACCGGAAAACCAGATGTACCACCCTGCGGCGATTAATCCCACTGTCAACAGGACCAGCGCAAGAAGATTTGCCCGTTTCATGGGCGGTACTTCCAACCTCGGCCAGGGTCTGGCTTTATAGGTTTTCAAAAAATCGATCACTGGAAAGCCTTTTTCATGCTTCTGTTATGGAAATAGCTGCCTGCTTCAAATTTATTCCTGTTGATATGATTTCAACCTCATCTGTGTTTCATCCAACCGGACCGTCAGGTTCATCCAGTCGATCTGATCGGGGCGTTCCAGAAAGAATTGAGAAACGATATCCATATAGCGCTGAACGTTCTCCTTTAGTCTTTCATTCCTGTCTCCGTTGACGCAAACTTCATATGCCGGCAGAATCACTAGCTTATGGCGGTTGTCTTTCTGGCGCAGGAGTGCCGACGGAAAAACCACCGCCTCAGTCTTAATCGCCAAGCGCGCCCAGCCGGTAGGCAGTAATACCTGCTGACCCAGGAAATTTACGATCACTCCATTCGAACCCGCCTCGGCATCCGAGGCGATTTGCAGGATCCGGTTTTCCTTCAGCATCTTCAATAACCAGAGTCCATCACCAGGATATCCGACGTCATGGAACCGAAGTGATGCACCAAGCTTGACTTTGCGAGCGAAAGAACCGTGATCTTCATACTGCGAAGATATCACTGCCATGGGGTAGCCTTTTACGGCCAAGGCAATGTGATGAAGACGCTCGTTTCCAATATGGGGCACAGGAAAAATGACGCCTCGGCCGCGCTCTAAAGCTCTATCAAGGTATTCGAGCCCCTCAAATTCCACCAGGCAGTCCAGATTATGTGGGTTTAGCTTCTCGATCAGAAACAACTCCACGAAACGTTTTTGATGGTTAATCCAGTATGCTTTTAATAGAGCTTCCGCCTGCGAATTGTCAATCTCCGGGAAAACAGTTCTAATCGTCCGTAAGTATTTTTCCTTCGACCAGCCTGCCCCGACGTAGCCGATTCGAGTGCGCAAGCTCCCCAAGATTTCAGCCAATGCGTAGCTCCGATCAGGGGTCCGAAGACCGCCCAGCAGCTCCACAATCCCGCTGAAATTCCTGTAATGAATATCCTGGAGAAATCTCGCTATCGCATTCATTGAATGCTCACAACGGAGTCCATTTACCGGTCAGAAGATCCCTAATATCGCGTATAAATGGATGAACACGCACATATACCGCATCACAGTCACGACAGAGTGGGATTGACTCATGCCTTCCTAATACATGCAGACGCCGCATGGCCACAAGCGGTTTACCATTCCAAACATCCATGAATCGGTCGGTTTGTACCTCACCGAGAATTACAACTCCGTTCAGATCGCCGCAGCAGCCCAGAATCTTACCATCCCATCCCACCGAAAGACTCTGCCAGAGAACAGGACAGGGAAAATATCTCTTCCCGGTGGGACGCACGAATTCCTTAGTATCCTGTCCAGGCCAGGAAAAGGGGTAAAGCACCAGGAAACGATCTATCGGTAGTCCATCGAGGCGCTGTTTAAATTCATCTGATATCTTGGGCACGAAAGGTGATCCAGAACGATACGGTTTAATCACTTGAAAAGTTACAAATGGATTACTCAGCCCCCGTTCCTTTTTCATTGTGAGGAAACTAATAATGTTCTGAAGCGTATCCTCGAATTTCGAGCCGATACGGATGGCTTCGTAATCCTCGGCATTTTCACCATCGAAGCTGAAAGATATCGAGTTCAGTCCACTGTTCAGCAGTTTGGCGGACCTTTTCTCATCCAGAATCGTGGCGTTAGTATGCACTTGAGTCAACATGCCGTGTGAGCGTGCCAGCATAATCATTTCATCCAGATGGGGATGAAACAAAGGTTCGCCTGCCAGATAAAAGCGAATCTGGCTCACACCCAACCGGGCAGCCTCTTCAATCGCTTTTTCCGCCAACTCCATTTTCATGTAACCCTTGCCGCGGTTTTGCTGATATGAGCAGACTGTACAGCGAAGGTTACAGAATCCCGTCGGTTCTAAATTGATGAAATAAGGTGGTTGGGAGAGCACCAGTTTTTTCCGGTACCATTCAGTCCGCAGCCGCCACCAGTGGATTTTATGTTTCAGCAGCCCACTCACGGACGAATACTATGCTTAATCCCAGCCAACAAACCATACATCCTAAAAAGGGTATCAACGAAGGGTGTACCCGGATTGGTGTAAAAAAGCCCACGAAGCTCATCGCTGGTTAAAGCCAGAAGATCCGAATTTTCGCTGAGAACGCCTTCTTCCCTCGCGATCCGGTAAATCTCCGTGTCCGGTTCGACGCGAATGTTTCCCAGGCCGAAACCGTAGAGTTTCTTCCGCAAACGAAGGCGAACGCCCAGCCAAAAGAGCATAAGTCGTATAAAATCAATATAGGTTTGTCCAGGTGGATTGACAAAAAAGTTCCATCCGAAATAAACGCCGTTTTCGCGTTTGGCCATGTTATAGACTCGCTGTATATCTTTTACACGCAAATTTTTCTTCAGTATCTTTAAAGAGCGATCCGAATAGGCGTCAGGTGAAAACGAGAAGTATCTGCAGCCGGCTTCCCTGGCTAATTTGAAGAAATCGTCATTGAACTCGCGATCATTATACCAGGCCGTCCAAGGAACCCGCACTTTCTGGCGAATCAACTCACGACAGACTTGTTCTGCATGATCCCGCGGTATATTGAAAACCGAATCAACGAAAATAAAGTGGTCTATCCTGAAGTTCGTAATCAGTTCATCAATTTCAGCGACAATTTTCTCCGGACTGCGCAGACGGTAATGTGCACCGTTCAAAAAGTAGTAGGTGCAATAAGCGCATTTCAAGCCGCAGCCTCGCTTGGCCTGAACGCCGACCGTGTCGAGCTGACCCTTATATGGTTCAAGATCAACGATATCCCATTGGGGCGACGGCAACGCATCGAAATCGGGCAAAGCCGGTGGACTGGATAGGTTGACCTGATTGTTTTGGCGATAATAGATTCCGGCCACCCTTTCAGGATGATCAAAATCTTTTAACAATGCGGGAAAGGACTCTTCCGCTTCCAGCAGAATCCCGCATTCAATGTCGGGGAACCGTTCCATGATTCCCTTGGCATAAATAGAAAAACCCGCTCCACCGATGATTCTGATCGCCTGCGGTGCACCGCGCTGAATTGCTTCGAGGGTAGGTTTCAGAGCACTCAGATACACGAAGGGATCGCGATACTGCGTCGTGTCCACGTTGCGCAGAGAGATCCCCACCACGTCAGGCTGAAAGCGCCGCAGCCTCCGTTCCAATTCACCATAGGGATCGGAAGAGACGTTGGGATCGAATGCCTGAACCTCGTGATCGGACAGACAAGCACCGAGATAAGCCAATCCGAGCGGATATATGGGTTTCTCGGAGCGCCCGAGATAACTTTGAAGCAGAAAGACCTTCAACCTAAATCATTATTTATATTTTCATCAACCGTGGATTGTGAATTGCAGTGATATCATTAAAGTTACGATCGTTTAGATTAAATCCGCGGTGATGCAGATCACATTTACCCTTACGCGCATCTTTATTTCTCGAGAATATCCTCGTCTTCAGAGAAGATCATCACTACCATTTGAATCTTCACGTGAAAGACCGACTTTTCTCATCAAGCCGCGAGTCATTTCTCTGAAAACCAGCTTCTGATCAGGCGAGATCACCCGAAAAATCCAGATAAATATTAGATAAGAAACACCGAAAATAACAACCGTAATATAGAAAGGCCAGGCGCGAATCAACAACAACAGCACTCCGGCAGTCAGTGCCGCCCAGAAGGGCTTGACCATGATCCTACCGAAATGGAAAGAAGTGACGTGTTTGCACATCAAGAAAAACATCACCGAAAAGCAGGCCAGGTCCGAAGCCAGAGTGCCCAGGGCTGCGCCCATAATGCCGTACATGGGCACAAAGATCAGATCCACTATGAGCTTAACCAAAAAAATCGATCCGGCGCCAACGATGATGAGCCTCTGTTTTCCCACCGCCGTCATGGTTAGATCGAAGAAATAGGAAAAAGCGTGCAAAACAATAACAGGTGAGATGGCTACCAGAACTGCGGCTGAAGCTTCATAAGAAACGCCGAACAGATTGACGATCAAATCCCGTGCTTCGATACCCATGAAAAGCGCCAAACCAGCGGTGATAACCGCTATTCCTTTCAAATACCCCTGACCCTCTTCATCCATTCGCTGAATGGAATCCTTGGCGGCCCGCGATAAGTGAGGCAGAAGGACCCAGATCATGGGAATTAGCACCGTAAAGAGCGTGGTAACAATTCGAAAGGGCACACTGAACAGCCCCGTCTCTTCGGCGCTGCGAAAATGTCTTAGAATAATAATGTCAATCTGAAAATAGAGGCTATTAAAACCAAAAGCAATTCCCAGTGGTAGAGATTCCACAACATAATGCTTCCAGAGCTTTGGGTCGAATACCAGGCGTGGTCGCGTGAATTTCTTGAACACGAGGTAAAGAGCCACTCCCCCTTGTACGGCTTCGGCGATCAAAGCCGCAGCAAAAATCGGTACCAGCCCAAAACCTAATAACACTACGGTCAGAGTAACTGAAAATTTGACGATTTGAAAGAGCAGGGTCACTACGGCACGGTATTCCATCCTCTCGTAAGCCAAAAACACCGCATAGCTCACGACCGTTGGAATCTCTCTTAAGAGCAGCGTGCCGATGAAACAGAGGAGAATAGCCCAATTGTCAATGCTGGTGTCCCCGGTCAACCAGGCCACCAACATTCCCAGCGGCAGCAGGACCAGGATAATGAGCATTTTCAGCAGAAGTGCCGCGCCGACGTACTTTCTGGCGGAATCCTGCTGTCTGGCAATTTCTCTAATTAATATATGATCGAGCCCCAGATCTATCAAAGGCACGAAAATCGCCACGAAGGCGATAATATAGGTATATTCCCCCATGCCTTCCGGGCCCAGATATCGAGCCAGTATTACGGCAAGGGCAAAAGTAACGGCAACGTCAATACCCCGCGCTATGAAGCTGAAAAGGGTATTACGCAGGATCGAATCCAGCCTGGTCATACTTAGGAAGCCGCCCCCCGCATGGTGCGACTCGAGCGCTGTTCTTCCGCCTTATTAAGATATTGACACAGGTTATGGAATTCTTCCATCATTTCTTGAAAGCGCGGAAAGTCGAGTGTTTGCAGGCCATCAGATAGAGCTTTTTTGGGATTGGGGTGGACTTCCACCATGATCCCGTCGGCACCTGCAATCAGTCCAGCCAAGGCCATGGGAAGGACGATATCGCTTCGTCCCGTACCATGGGAAGGATCCACGATCACCGGCAACCCGGACATCTTTTTGATGATGGGGACAGCGGCCAAATCAAGTGTGTTCCGGGTCATCTGTTCAAACGTTCGAATGCCTCGCTCGCAGAGAATAACTCGGTGATTCCCCTCCTTCAATATGTACTCTGATGCCAGTAGAAACTCTTCAATCGTAGCCATGAAACTTCTCTTAAGTAGAACCGGTTTTTCCGTTCTTCCGATTCTCTTCAAGAGAGGATAGTTGAACATATTACGAGCTCCAACCTGCAGTATATCTGCATATTTGGAGATCAGGTCCAATTCGTCTAATTCCATAACCTCAGTTACCGTGATCAAACCGGTCTCTTCGGCCGCCTCCTTCAGATGAAATAAGCCCTGGGGACCCAATCCTTGAAAAGAGTGCGGCGAGGTCCGGGGTTTATACGCTCCTCCACGTAGTATATGAGCCCCTCGCGCCTTCACCTCCCGGGCGATCTGGAGTAGTTGATCTCTGCCTTCAATTGAACAAGGACCAGCGATCATAATCTTTTGCTGTCCACCGATTTCCAGATCACCGACCTTTATTGTTGCCATGTCCACCCCGAAATTGAGTATTTATGGATCAGGGTTGAATAATCAAATCCAGCGCCAGGATCTTCTTGAATATCTCTTCAACAGCCTCGTCGTAAATGGGGCCCTTGTTTTCTTCAATAACTCTGGCGATGACTTCATCGCCTCTAATCGAAGAATGAAGAGGTTGGTCCGATTTGCCCCGTAGGGTCATAATGCGCTGAACGAGTTCTACGCGTGCGTTCAAAAGTTCCAGGATTTTCGAATCTATTGAGTAAACTCTTCGCTGAAGAGATTTCAGCTCATCTTCAGCAAGTTCGTCGAGTGCTTCTTGTGCCAATTCGGCAAGTGATACTTTGCCCGTTTCCATTCTGGGCAGATCAGAACGAATCTCTATTTGCGAAGGAACTTTATAATCGGCTAAATGCTCTCTGCAGAAGGAGCGGATTTCTTTGACGTCTAACTGCGCAGAGGGTTTGGGCACGACGAAGACCTTGGGAACTTCCCCGCGCAGCGAATCCGGGAGTGATATCACAACTGCTTCTTCTATGTCGGGATGCTGCAAAAGCGCCGTCTCGATTTCAAGAGGGTAAACTTTTAATCCGGCCACTTTCATCAAGCCGCTACGCCGTCCCAGGAAATGATAGAAGCCGTCCGCATCCCTGCGAACCATATCGCCGGTGTAGCAAGCACCATGATGAAAGGTTCTTTCGGTATCTTCCGGCAGATTGAAATACCCTTGTACGACACCAGGCCCGGAAATCACCAGTTCGCCGGTTTCATCGGCATCCGCTTCTCGACCGCCGGCACCCTGAACGTGTACTTCGTAACCGGGACAGGGTTTACCGAGAGACCCGACACGGTATTCTCCCACAGGTGAGGTACCCAATGCAATGCCCGTCGTTTCCGTACTGCCCCAGACAGGCAGGAAACGCCGCTCAAAGACATCCTCAAAGGCTTGGCAGAACTCCGCAGATGAAAAGACCCCACCGGCTTCCGCCACTCGCATCGTGGAAAGATCGATTTTCTTTTCCTTCGCTATCGGGAAAAGCGACTTATAAAAGGGTGGCACGGCCATCACGCATGTTACTTTAAAATTCTGAATCGCACGGGCGATAGTCTTGGGATACATGCTATCCAGAACGACCATTGTACCGCCCAGGTAGATCGACCGGGCGAAGATTTCATGAGGATGGGCATAGATAGAGAACATGCAGAGATGAACGTCCTCACTATTCATCTTCAGCATTTCGACTGCACCCTTGGTGTTCCAGATAAGATTACCGTGCGTGGTGATGGCTCCTTTGGGGATGCCCGTCGTTCCAGAGGTGTAGTTCAGATAAACGACGTCGTTCTCTTCAACATCTAATTCGGGGGAGCGAGTTGATTCCCCACTGACCATTTTATTAAAGGATAGGATATCACTGTTCCTGGCTGATCCCGTCAAAATGATGCGGCTCTGCGGATGGTAGGGTTCGAACAGTTTTTTCAGGAGCGGAAGGTACAGGGGATCTGCTATGACGGCAAACGGATTCAACTGATTGAAGTTGACGCGCAGCGTATCCGCCTTTTGGCGTGCATTTATCGGCGCGATCACACCGCCGGCGCGAATGACTCCCATAAAGGCAATGACCGCCTCGACGGACTTGGGTAAGAGCATCGCGACACGATCGCCGCGCTGCAAACCGAGGTTCAGGAGTCCGTTCGCCAGAGCACTGACCTGATCATTAAATTGGCTGTAGGTCAGCTTTTGATTTATAGCCAGGATGGCGTACTTATCGGGGCTGGTACGACCCGCCCTTTCCAGCATGCGATCCAGGGTCATTGCGCACCTCGGTCAGATAACTACCTAAACTGATAATTTAAGCCTATTTTTCCCCAAAGTCAAATAAAATTTCAGAAACACGAACGTTACTTCAGCAGGACACCCTTAATGACTTCTTGAAAACTCTCTCCCTTAAGCCTGAACAGGTATACACCTGAACTCAATTCATTCCCAAATTGATAATTTAATTGATGTGTTCCTTTTTGAAGCCTTCCCAGATTCAGGGATTCGATCAACTGGCCCTTTAAATTGTAAATTGTGATTTCAGCGTTCCCTGAATGTGGTAGGCTGAGCCGAATGTGCACCTCCGGATTAAAGGGATTTGGCGCCAGCGTCATCAATGAATAAGTCCGCGGCACACTTTCAGCCGGCAACTTCTCGATGCCAGTAGAGACTTCGAACCAATCCATAGCGGCCGTAAGGAATTCCGGGCGAGTGGTCCCAATCACTCCTGAGACACCTTCAAGGCCAAAACCCAAGAACAGGGATTTATATCCATTTTCAACGCGTACTGCCGCACCGGGCTGATCACCGGCCGCATATTGCATCGCCAGAACGCCCGGACCCGCAGCCGATATTTTATCTGTGGACGTCTGATTTCCCGCTCCACCGGCCCCCGGAAAAGTCAACATCATCCCCGCGGTTACAGGATCACCAGAGATGCCGACAACCTGTTGCTGCGCCGCGCTCGAACTGTCGAAGCTCACTCCGAGGTAATCAGCGAGGAAGGCATCACCGGCGATGTCTTCTGCTACATTCTGCCCGCTAATAAGAAGATTCCCATTCTGGTCGAGGAATGCCGCCAACGCCTCTCGATCCGCTGTGGTCAACGTGCTATCCGTCGCATCTCCGGTCAACCAGACAACAGCGTCAAACAGGTTTAAGTTCGATCCCGGCGCCCCGTTTTGCAGTACCTCCCAGATATAGACGTCATAGCCGGCATTAGTCAATGGACCGGAATAACTGGTATCGTAGAGAGCTCCTTCGTCATCGTCCACTAACAGCACCGGCGCAGGAGTCAGCTCAAAATTCACGGTGACTAATCC
>CAZHMN010000033.1:6136-17787 GCA_964533705.1 uncultured bacterium | reverse complement strand
AAATCGTCATCGTCAATTCCGTCCATCCCGGATCAGCAGGCACCCACTCACCAAAATCCAATGTGTCCACATCGGCAAAATCAAGGTAGGTTGATCCCGACGCCGAAAAAGCTCCACTGATCTGCACGTCAACGTTGCCGAAGGGTTGAAAGCCGCTGTTGGCCACCACAGGAATTACTGAATGAGGTTCTCCGCTGGCGATGGGAATCGTTGTATCGGGTTGAAGGAAGGCCAGAGCGGTTGCGTCCAACGGGGGATACTCGTCTATAAAATAAGACAAACCCATGTAATTGAGGTAGCAAGATACCCAGCTCTGATCCTCCGTGGGCGGATCACTCGAGGTGGCCATGATGCCGCCGTCGTCGTCGGTATCGGCATCCAGCAGAGTGTCCACCAGCGCGAAAGCATAGCCGGTATAAAGCGGATCATTCAAGACTGCGGCTGCCGCGTGATAAGCGTGCGCGTACCAGACGTTCCAGGAGTTATTCCATTCACCAGGGCCGGCATAGGTATCCATATAGGGCAACTGCTGTGGTAACCAGAGAGCTCCTACCCCAGGATCCGCCGTAAAAATGGAGCGGCACACCCCCCACAGGGCCGTCCCACCGCTCATCGCCCAGACTTCATTCGCGGATAGGTTGGTCGTATCCGCTTCAATCCAATTCTTGACGTCCTCCCCCACTTCCAAGGCGTGATCAACTGCATCCGGGTCACCCTGTTCGATGCCGTAATCGTAGAGAGTCCCCGCCGCCCAGCCTTCCACCAGCGGATGCAAACTGTCGTAAAAGCCGCCATATCCGGAATAACCCAATCGGTGAGTTTGAATATAGGATGCGCAGGAATCGGCGTACCAAAGATAGCTGTCGTCCGAATATACCTGGCGGTACTTGGATTCCGCTACAAGAGCCCATCCGCAGTTGTGAACCCTGTAGTAATCGCTCTCGGCGCCTTCTTCATTATAAGCCGGATAGTTCATCGTGTACACCCAGGCCGCCTCAATGTTCTCCCTGTAGGTTTCCAGATCTCCGGAATATTCGGCGTAAGTGCTCCACACGCGGATGGCTTCCTGAGTGTTGTCTGTCTCAACGACAGCCCAGAGATCGGGGGATTCCCCTTCATGCATGCCGCCATAATCCGAACTCGAGGTGTCATGTTCCTGCATTGAAACCAGAAAGTCGCAGATCTGGACGTACTCGAAGAGGAACGCGTAAGCATCGAGGGAAACCGGTGATTTCGGAGCGATGTTGTAGGTTTCCCTCGCCATACTCAAACCCTGCCTTTGCAGATAATCTTCTTCTGTCCAGTAGGGCGTCGCCTGCACGGGCCTACTGAAATACGGCAGGATGATGCCACCGGCGACGCATACCGTAAGAAGTAAAACAGTACAAATCGCTGGCAATCTTTTCATGGGATTCCTCCGAAGAAGGTGGTTTTCAAACGAAAAATCCCCACTCTGCGCTACAGAATGGGGATTTCCCCTTTATCAGGGTTAAATGTCGAAGCGAGAGTGTGGCCCCTCGTAGGAGTCTTACGACCTCGACTAAGCCCCTCCCAACCGTAAGGTTCCAGTGTGTTGTGGACAGACAAGAATGGCCGTAAGGCCCCTCAGTGGTCTATCCTCCCCAAAGGGATGGCTATTTTAAAAGCACCATAGGCCGCACCTGCTGTCCCCACGGTGAAGCTATCCGGGCGATATACGTCCCACTGGCCAGACCCGCCGCATTCAAATTCAAGCGGTGCTCTCCGCCGGAAAGAATTCCTTCGAACGGAACTGCCACAACCCTCCCCAGGGCGTCGAAAATGGCGACTCGAACCTGTCCCGAGACGGGCGTACTGAAGGCCAGGGTCGTCGAAGCATTGAAGGGATTGGGGTAATTACCCTGGAAAGCGAAGGCCGTCGGTTGCGGCGTCGGTCTGGAAATAACACCCACGTACTCCTGAAACAGTACCTCGAGCGAGTAAGTATCGCAGACCAGGATGTGGCTTTCATCCCAGCCGACGACTTCGTAGGCTGACCCCGGTGTGTTGTAGTCTCCATACCAGATCGGCCCGGCTGGATTCGTGACGTCATAACAGCTGATGCCCCCGATTGAATGCGCAATATAAAGGTAACCGTTGAAGTAAGTCACCCCCATCGCGGCAAAGTCCAGGGGAATGGAAGAGAAGAGGTCGGGACTGGTTGGATCAGACACGTCTAAGATGAGCACTCCCTCATCCTCGGCTGCAACGTAGAGGACGTCGCCGTTGACGGCGGTCATGCGGGCGTTTCCGGTGGTCAGATATTCGCCGGCGAAGGCCGGGTTGGCGGGATCGGTCAGATCGTAGATCTTGACTCCGCCGCCGTACGCTGAGACGTACAGGTAACCGGCAGCGCAGGTAATGCCTTTGCATTCGGTGGTGATGGCGAGTTCACTAACCCAGGTCGGCAGCACTGGATTGCTGATGTCGAAAACCTGCACACCGTCGAAATAAGTCGCCACATAGAGATAATCTCCGCCCCTGTCCATTGACCGGATGCCATAGGGTCCCGCGTAGACGTACTCAACCGTCGGATAAGCCGGATCAGCTACGTTGACGACGGTTAGCTCACCGTTGAAATCCAGCATATAAGCGTAATTCCCCGAGATGTTGACGTCATAACACCACAATCCTGTCGGAACGGAGGCCAGCTCTATGGGGTCTTCGGGATCTGTCATATCGAGGATCGTCAAACCATCACTGTAATCGGCAATGTAAGCAATATTATCCACCTTCTGTGCCGTTCTCGGGCCGCCGGAATCCGGATAGTAGCACACCTGAATCGGCGCTGATGGGGTGGTAATGTCAACAACCTCAAAACCATCCACGCCGTCGCAGGTGTAAAGCAGGGTGCCATCGAGCGCCGAGGTGAGTACGCTACCCTCGGTTGGATATTGGCCGGCGATCATTCCCGTAAAATCGAAGATTTCTATGCCGCTTTCGTACTCGCTGACAACAGCGTAAAGGTCGGAGAAGGTCACGTGCACGGCTGTGCCCACCGTGCTTGCAGTCATGATGAGAGCAGGATCATTCAGATTGGTTATATCAATTAATGTCAGGCCCGAAGCTCCATTAGCGATGGCGGCCAGGTTTTCATCAAGGTTGACTTCTACACCGTAAGCTGGATCGGGCATGGGAATGGGAAGCGAACTGACGATACCGGGACTCGAGGGAATCGTCACGTCAACGATCACTAACCCGGCGGTGCCGGCCGCGATAAAAGCGTAGCCATCTTCGATCTCCAGCTGATATGCGGCGTCATCCAACACCAGACTGGATTCAATCTGTGGATTGTAGGGATCACCGATGTTGACGATGACCAGACCGGCAGCGTCAGCCGCACAGTAGGCGTAATCACCAGAAACCTCCAGGTCCCTGCAGTTGCCGCCTAAGTCCACATTGCTGATAAAATTCATCGCAGCCGGGTCGGTGGCCTCCACGACGCTCAATCCTTCAAAGGCGTCGGCGACGATGATATAATTCCCCGCCAGAGCGCCGCCGTAACTCAGTCCCGGAGTGGCGACCAATCCCAATGGCGCCGGATTGGAAGGATCTGCTATATCAAAGGATCGAATACCGTACGCATTGAAGGCGTATCCCGTCGTCCCATCCAACAGCATCGAATTGAATCGGCCGCTGTGCAGTAGCGTCGTTGAAAGAGAGAAGTCAACGTTATCGGCTGAAGCCATCGGCGTTAGAATCATTGAGAACAGTATGACAGTTACGAAGCGTTTCATCTTGGACCTCCTTGCTTTGCCCCCGGGGGCCACTGTGTGGGCGAAGTCAACGTGTGACAACTACTTACTAAACAAGCCTCAATTATCTGTTCTTTTTCCCTTTCGTGAGCGCAACGAGAAATGATGAATTTAGCGATTATTTCCGGTTTTTCCAGATAGTAGTATTCTAACGAAATGCTGCCAATAAATCAAGGATATTTAGTGAAAAATTCACCCCCCAAGGGCGGTTCAAAGCTCACCCAAGAGGCCAAGCTTCGGAGAGAGTGCACACCTACTCCTGCCTGACGAAGGCTCAGCAGTTGTAATAAAGCACAAATTCATAGGGGTGGGGTCTGTTGCGCACCTCCACGAATTCCCTGTCCCTCTTGTACTGTATCCAGGTTTCGATTATTTCCGGTCGAAAAACGTCTCCTTCCAGCAGGAATTGATGATCTTCCTCCAATGCATTCAGAGCCTCATCGAGGGAGGCAGGTAAATGCTTGATTTCTTCCTTAAGTTCGACGTTTTCGGGCGCGAAGAGGTTCTGGTCGAAGGGGCCGAAGCCCAGCCTCTGGGGATCCAGCTTCCTCTTAATCCCATCAATGCCCGCCATGAGCATGGCGGCCATGGCCAGATAAGGATTGCAGGTGGCATCAGGCGGACGGAATTCGATGCGTTTTTCCAGCGGTGCCTGGGTGTACTTGGGAATGCGGATGGCAGCACTCCGATTTGCCAGCGAGAAGAACAGATTGACCGGCGCTTCGTACCCGGGCACCAGGCGTTTGTACGAGTTGGTCGAGGGATTGGTCAAGGCCAGCAGCGCCGGGCCGTGCGCGAGAATACCGGCAATATAGGAGAGCGCTATTTTGGAAAGCCCGCCATAGCCGTCTGCATCGTAGAAAAGCGGCTGATCTCCCTTGAAGAGGTGTTGATGGAAATGCATCCCCGATCCCGCTTCTTTGTACAGCGGCTTGGGCATGAAGGTCGCCGTTTTGTCGTGTCTCTTGGCCGTCATCTTGATGAAGTACTTCACCATCATGCTGACGTCCCCCATGCGGGTCAAAGGGCCCAGAAGGACTTCGATTTCCTGCTGTGAAGGGCGGCCGACCTCGTGGTGGTGATAGTTGACGCCGATTCCCGCTTCTTCCAGCAAACGGCTTATCTCGGCGCGCAGGTTGTGATGCCGATCCTGCGGGGGGATGGCGTGATACGCTCCATGCGAGGGTAGGGCGTGTGCCGGGTCGGCATAGTTTCCAGAGTTGCCATTCCAGGTCGCAAAAGTTCCGGGTACCTCCGGAGCCGCTTTGTTTGCGTCCTCGAAGACGTAGAATTCGAATTCGGGGCCCCATTGGGAGCGATCCGCGATGCCGGTTGAAATCAGGTACTCTTCGGCTTTGCGGGCGATGACCCGTGGATCGCGACCGAAGAGGGACTTGCTGTCCGCTTCGGCGATGTTGCAGATCATCGAGAGGGTCGGCGCCTCCCAGAACGGGTCCATAAAGACCGTCGTCAGGTCGGGAAGCAGCACCATATCGCCCGCTTCCAGCGTTTTGAATCCAGGCGTGGATGAGCTGTCGAAGCCGATGCCTTCCTGCAACACCTCGGCGGAAGCGTGGGATGCCGGCAGGGAAATGTGGTGCCAGCCGCCGAACAGGTCGCTGTATTTTAAATCGAGGGTGGCAATGCCGCGCTCTTTAATGAAGCGCTCGAGGTCATTCAGAGTTTTAAACACGTAGTTCCTCCATGTACTTATAGGTCAGTGCGGGACTGAATGCAACGTAGGGGTCGTAAGCTCTCCCGAACAGGGTTTCCCTGCCCTTGTTCTTAATAGGTCTGAAACAGTTTCCCCCATTCCGAGGCCAGGAATTGATCCACGTATTTCTTGCCCTTGAAGGGATACCAGAAATAGTCGTGATAGAGAAAACTCGACCAGACGAAAAAGTAAACGATGGGCGTATGGAACATCAGGTACTGAAGCTTCTTCAAGGGGCCGAACCAGAAGAGATCCCCGCCTGTGGAGGCCAGATTATCGCCTACTTTGAATTTAAAATTCCAGGTAGAAATATCCTCACCCAGTACTTCGATATCGTTTAAGTCACCACAGCCCAGACCGCGTTCGTGAGCCAGACGGATGAAGGGTATTTCGAAGGGATCGAAGCCCATGATCTTGGCCGCCACCGCGTCGATGGCCACGGAATCCGCCGAGGCCAGAATGATGTCTTTTTTAACGGGCACCATGGTGCGCGGGCCGGGCCCGCTTCCGCAGTGCGTTCCGTCCATCGTGGCGAAGATGCCCGAATGGATCTCCTGCTGGACCATCAACAGATCCACCAAAGTCTCGTGAATCACCGAATGCGTGTAGTGGCGCCGGGTGTTCAGGAGTCCCCCGAAAGCGTTTTTCATGGCGCCCGTGGTGGTGGTGTAGATGTGCGTCTTCACCGTGGGCAGGTGGATGATGTTTTTATCAAAGAAGAAATCGGGGATCAGGAATCCTTCCGGGTAGATCTTCTGCAGAACCAGAAGCTCACCTTTGGGCTGATACTTCACCCATTTCATGTCCTCTGGCCTAAAATTGTACTTCACCTCCACCTGGTGCTTTTGAAAAACGCTCTGGTAGCGATTCAACCTTTCGCCTTTATAGGCGTTAGTCACCACGGTCTTATTCTGAACCGCCGTAATATCCCTGAAACCAGCGTCCTTCAAGCCGATGATGGCGGCTTCCAATTGCCACGGAGTCGTATTAGCGCCAGGGTAGGCGAAATGCCAACTGATGTTATCCTTCAATATTACCGGTTTGGATTTGTCCAGAGCCCGGGAGATTCCAGCCATTTCCTGTGCCCGGATATAATCCTCGATAACGGTTTCGGGGCGCGTCTTCAGGACGACGACGGTGCTTTTCTTATAGCTTTCCGCTGATTTTACTGCTTCTTCACTCGGGGCGCTGATTTCCATGATACCTCAGTTGAATAATGATGCTCCCTGATCCAATTTGTATTGAACTTTAAATTTAAAAAAAATATTCATGGAAATCAAGTCTTTTTCACCATTGAATCAGCATACGGCGTACCGGCACGCGATCCGTCGGCCATTCAAATGACGATAAAGTCAAAAACACCGCCAGGTATCCTCCAAGCCTACATTGTCCTTGACAAGGATTGATTTTTTTGTTACCTTTTTCTACTTCCATCTTTCCGAGAAAAAGCAAGAATCCAGCAAAATTACTGCAGTTCAGCGACTTCAAAAGATGACCAAAGGAAAAAAATTGAAAACAATACGAAGATTCTTACCGATATTCTTCGCGCTTTTCGCCTTAGCCAATTTCCTCACCGCAGCGCCGAAAGAGGGAATCCAGTCCATTACTGAACCTGAACTGCGGGCTCACGTCGAGTTCCTAGCTTCAGCGGAATTAGAGGGTCGCCACGCTTTGGAAAGGGGCGCACAGTTGGCACAGCGCTACATCGCCACGCGATTCAAGCAGTATGGCCTGGAAACGTTTGACGTAGCCCCGGATTACTATCAGACCGTTCCCCTGGTCGTCAGTCATACGGATTACGAACGATCTCGAATAATCGTCGCTCGTAAAGACCAAATCCTGAAATTTCTCCCCAATGAGGACGTTTTCTTTTTTCCGCGCGAGGGGAGTGACGCCGACTTTGCCGGCTCGCTGTTGCTCTGCGGGTACGGCATTCGCGCGCCGGAATTCGAATACGACGATTTTCTGGGCGTCGATCCTGAAGGCAAGATTCTGCTGGTTTTCAATGGAGAGCCGCTGAATGCGGATAACACTTCAGCGTTTGGGGATGCGAAAAAGACAAAATATTCCAATCCGATCGTCAAAGCGAGGATAGCAAGAGAAGCCGGAGCCGCCGGACTCTTGATCGTACAGCCGCCCAACTACGACCTCCCCCCGATCGAAAAAACGCTGGGGCGCTATATGGGGCGCATGAACGATCCCATCGTTCAGCTCGCGGAAGATACGGATGCCTTTCCGGTCTTCTACGTGAAGCGAGAAACCGCCAGTGCCTTTCTGGGTGATTTTGATCTGTCCGAATACCAGCGTAAGACCGATGAGAATCACCAGGGACATCCGATCCTGATGGAGGACGTAGAGGTTACCCTGCGCATCCGCTTTAGGGATGTTGAGCAAAAATCCACTGCCAACATTATCGGATTCTGGCCGGGGAAAAGCGACGAAGCCGTCGTCGTCATGGCGCACCACGATCACGAAGGCATAAAAAACGGCCAGCTCTACCCGGGTGCGGATGACAACGCCTCAGGTGTGGCGGGACTGCTGGGTATTGCCCGAGCTTTCTCGACTATGGGGAAAACGCCCCGGCGATCCGTTATCTTCCTATCCACCGGAGCTGAGGAACGCGGCATGCTGGGTGCGAAATATTTCGTCCAACACCCCCCCGTTGACCTGGAAAAGATCGTTACCGTCATCAATATGGACGAAATCGGCCGGGACGGATCGCCGCAGTTTCGCGCCATGATGGATTCGACCATTGCGGGCGAGAAAGACCTGCTTATGGTCTTCTATTCCGGTCAGACGCCGGTATTGGCCGAAATCGCTACGCTACAGAATCAAACGGCCAAGCTGAAGCTCGAGATGGAACCGGTGCTGCAATTTCACGGCTCCAGCGACCACGTCGTATTCCATGAGCGAGGGATTCCATCCGTCTTCCTTTTCACCGGTTTTCACAGCGATTACACCAGCCCGAGGGATACTCCTGACAAGATCGTCTATGGAAAATTAACCCGCGTGGCACAACTCGCTTTCGGTATAGTTTATGATCTGGCCACCCGCAAGAACAGGCCGCTTTTCGATACGACCATCAAGGAAGTCGTACGCAGCGATAGAAAATATGGATACTGAGAATCACTGACTTTGCGTTTTCAGGAGAAGGAACCATGCGGCTATCTATGTTGCTACTGGTTTTGCTGCTGAGCTCGCCGTGCCTCGCGCAGATTACGGTTTCCGGCGATGTCTCGGGCATCTGGGGTGAGCAGGACAGCATCTATCAGGTGGTGGGAGACGTGACAGTGCCAGACGGTCAATATCTGACGATTCTACCCGGCGTGGAAGTCCAGTTCATGGGCGATTACAAATTCACGGTTTTGGGCGGGTTATACGCGCAGGGTACCTACGAGGATTCCGTCAAGTTCGTATCGGTCTTCGGGTATTGGCCGGGTGCCTGGCAATACATCGAATTCAACGGCGTTAACCCCGGCGAAGCGGTTCTGGCCTATTGCCTGATCGAATCGGGCGAACGGGCAGTCTACGTTGAGAACTGCCAGGTCACGATCAGCAATTGCCTGATCCACGGACATGAACTCTCGCCGGTCAAGGGCGAAGATGCGCAGATCTTCTTGAACGACTGCATCATCACCCAGAACGGCGGATCGGGTCTTTCTCTGCAGAATACTTCGGCTACCGTGATTGACTGCGAGATCACCTACCACAACGATCTCTACCCATCCGGCCGCGGCATCAACGCCAGCGGCAGCGGAAACATCACCGTCACCGGGGGCTATATCGGACACAATGAAGACAACGGCATAAACTGTTACGAGACCAGCACCATTACGCTTGAATCCGTGGAAATCGCTGAAAACGGCTACGATGGCGTTTCGCTGACGAATTGTACGATGATGATAGCCTCTCGAGTGTCAATACACAACAACGAGTCGGACGGAATTTTCATCTCATCGAACGCCGTCACTTCATTAATAGCCCACAACTTGACGGTCAGCAATAACGGCAATCGGGGAATCTTCGGCTATAATTCCGTCATGCAGATTACCAGCTCCATCATGGATCGTAATGGTTATTACGGCGTGTATGTGTCATCGGGATCGGCCTATTTGAGTCATAACGATGCTTACTTGAACGAGGATGGCAATTATTTCAATTGCATACCGGGCGAAGGTTCCATAGAGGAAGATCCCCTGTACGTCTCTTTGTCCGGTATGGATTTCAACCTGCAAGAGGGATCGCCGTGCATTGATGCGGGCAGCCCCTCCGACCCCCTGGATCCTGACGGGACTGTCACCGACATGGGGGCGTATTATTACGATCAGACTCCGGTGCTTCCCCGGACTGAACCGGAGACCCCCTCACAGTTTAAAATCGTTGAACTCTATCCCAATCCCTTTAATCCGACTCTCAACATCGCCGTTTCTGCGGCCGCGCCTGCAACCGGAATCATCGAAGCCTGGACGATCAGCGGCCGATTGGCGGCCAGAATATGGCAGGGCCGTCTGCAGCCCGGCATCAATAAATTCAGTTGGTGTGCGGATTCTTTTGCTTCCGGGATTTACTACATCAGCGTAAGATCTGGGGGCGTTACCGATATAAAACCGAGCGTTCTGTTAAAATGATCGTCGCAGGGAAATAATCTATAAAGCATGTTCTCACAGATCCGCCGCCTGTTAAAGCACTCCGCCGTCTATGGTATGGGGCACATCCTCAACCGGGCGGTGAGTTTTTTGCTACTCCCCTATCTCACCCATTCACTCACGCCTGATCAGTACGGAGCCGTAACTCTACTGTACATGTTTATCGCCATTTCGCTGGTTTTGTATGTTTACGGATTCGATATTACTTTCCTGCGCTATTACATCCTGGAGACCAACGAAGATCGGCGGAAAGAAATCTTCAGCACGATATTCTGGGCATCCCTGTTGACGTCCGTCGCTTTTACGCTGGTCATCACCGCCAGCACCGCCTGGCTCGCCAACCTCGTCTTTGAAGATCCCCACTCTCTGGGATTCAGCCCCCATTACCTGCTCCTCCTCTGCGCCGGGATTCTATTCTCAGAAACGCTGGGAATCTATCCTTATCTTTACTTGCGGGCCACCGAGAAATCTCTGCCTTTTATCTGCCTGAAGACTACCGGTGTGGCCATTAACATCGGTCTGGCGATTTTGCTTATATCCGTTTTTAATCGCGGCATCGCCGGCGTTTTCGAAGCGAACCTTATCGCCACATCACTGCAATTGCTGGCCGTCCTGCCCGTCGTTTTCAAGAATTTACGGTTCAAATTCCAATTCAATAAATTAGGTGAATTCTTCCGCTTCGGGCTACCCAATATCCCCTCCCAGATCTTCGTCATGGTGGTCGAACTCGCCAACCGCAAGATTCTGGAAATCATCATGGGCTTGAGTATCGTGGGCATCTTCAGCGCGGGATATAAGCTGGGCCTTTTCATGGCGGTAGTTACGATGGGATTCCGATTCGCCTGGCAGCCTTTCTTCCTGGGCATCGCCGATCGCCCCGACGCCAAGGAAACCTTTTCACGTATTTTTACATATTATTTATTGGTGACAGGCACTCTCTTTCTGGCGCTGGCTTTCACCATCGGGCCGATCATGACCACCTCCTGGCCCGGCATCGGAGCTTTAATCGAAGAGCGATACTGGGAAGGACTGAAGGTTTTCCCGATTATTCTTCTGGCTCACATCTGTAACGGTGCCTATGCCAATTTTATGGTCGGCGTCTATCTCAAGAAGAAGACCAGTTTAATGCCGATCGTCACCGGCGTAGCCGCCTCGGTAAACATAGTAGGGAACATCCTCTTCATCCCGGTCTTCGGCATGATGGCCGCCGCCTGGATGACCTTCATCTCCTATTTCACCTTAGCTGTGCTGCTTTACATCTTGATACAGCGGCATTATTACGTCCAGTACGAATGGAAAAGGATACTGATCATGATTGGCTGTGGAATTATCATTTATTCGATCTCCTTGCTACCCGTCTTTCAACCTTACTGGTACTTAAAACTGATTTTAATTCCCGCTTTCTTTGCGCTGCTTAAACTCGCCAACTTTTTCCTCCCCGAAGAAATTTCTGCTGTCAAACGCCGATTATTCCCCTCTAAAGCAGTATGATAGAGATGGAAAATGGCACTGTATGAC